>CAZMHG010000065.1:1834-10497 GCA_964565975.1 uncultured Ilumatobacteraceae bacterium
ACGGTGCGCAGCGGGATCACGCCGCCCCAGTAGCCGAGGGTCAGGTCCTCGGCGTCGTCCACCGGCGGGCCGCTGCGGATCTTGGCGCTGGCCTCGGTGAGCGGCAGGCGCCACACGGTCGTGGCGCGGACCTCCTTGTCCGACGGTTCGCGGACGTGGCCGACGCGACCGGGCAGCAGCGCCTCGCTCAAGCGCAGCAGCGCAGCGCGCTTGTCGTCACCTTCGACCACCTCGGGGACGCCGAGCACGACCACGCTGCGATAGTTCATCGACGAGTTGAACAGCGACCGGGCGAGCACCAGGCCATCGAGGATCGACACGGTCACGCAGATCGGCGACGACGTGCGCAGCAGGCGGCTGGCGGGCGAGCCGTGCACCAGCAGCGAATCGCCGTCGACCGCGTAGCCCATCGGGATGACCACCGGCGTGCCGTCGGCGGTGACGATGCCGACGTGGGCGAGCACGCTCTCGCCGAGGATCGACAGGATCGTCTCCCGGTCGTAGTGGCCACGGTCGGGCTTGCGTCTGACGGTGGTCCGCTCGGTTGCTGCACTGCTCATCGCGGCATCGTAGGTGTCGGCCGCGGCGGCGCACGGGCCAGGTCGATTCGCCACGGGGTGGCGCGCTGTGCTGGGGTGGAGACCGCTTCGAGCTGACCCAGCTCCGGGAGGAGAGTCGCCCATGTCTGACCGTCTCGACGGGACCGTTGCCGTGATCACCGGGGCGAGCAGCGGCATTGGCGAAGCGACCGCCCGCGAGCTGTCCCGCCAGGGGGCCACCGTCGTCGTCGGCGCACGCCGCAAGGATCGCCTCGACGCGCTCGTCACCGAGATCGAGCACGCCGGTGGCACCGCGCTGGCGATCGAGTGTGACGTCACCGACCGGTCCGCGGCGACCATGCTGATCGACACGGCGGTCGAGCGCTACGGGCGGCTGGACACGCTCGTCAACAACGCCGGGGTGATGCTGCTCGGCATGATCGTCGACGCACCGGTCGACGAGTGGGAGCGGATGATCTCGCTCAACCTCAACGGCCTGCTGTACTGCGCCCACGCCGCACTGCCGCACCTGCTGCGTACTGCCCAGGACTCGCCGCGCCAGGTCGCCGACCTGGTCAACATCAGCTCGGTCGCCGGCCGGGTGCCACGCCTGGGGTCCGGCGTGTACAACCTCACCAAGCACGGCGTCGGGGCGTTCAGCGAATCGCTGCGCCAGGAGGTCACCCGCCAGCACGTGCGCGTCTCGCTGGTCGAGCCCGGCGCCGTGTCGACGGAGCTGTCGTCGCACGTCCGCGCGGAGGTACGCGCCGCGCTTGGCCAGCGCTTGGCAGGGGTCGAGCGGATGGAGGCGATCGACATCGCCGAGGCGATCACCTTCATCGTCACCCGTCCGCGGCGGATGGCGATCAACGAGATGCTGATCCGCCCCACCGAGCAGGACACCTGAGCCGGCCGCGGCGCCATCGCACAGGCGTCGGCGCATTCGTCAACGATTGATCATCTGCTGCATCTGCGGGCTGTAACGCTCGCCGGTGATCTCCACCGCAGCCGCGGCGGCGTCGAGCTCGCCGAGTTGATCGGGCGGCAGGGCCAGCGATGCGGCGCCGAGGTTCTCCTCCAGACGGTGCAGCTTGGTCGTGCCGGGGATCGGTGCGTGGCTCGGGTTCTTGGCCAGGATCCAGGCCAGGGCGACCTGTGCCGGAGTCGCCGCATGCTGCTCGGCGAAGCGCCGGATCAGCTCGACGAGCGCCTCGTTGGCCCGCCGGTTCTCCTCGGCGAAGCGCGGGAACACGGCCGGATTGGCCCGGGCGTCGCCCGCGCCGAAGGTGGTGTCGGCGGTGATCGCGCCGGTCAGGAATCCCTTGCCCAACGGGCTGAACGGCACGAGCCCGATGCCGAGCTCGCCGAGTGTCGGGATGATCTGCGCCTCGGGCTCGCGCCACCACAGCGAGTACTCGCTCTGCAGCGCCGTCACCGGCTGCACCGCATGGGCCCGGCGGATGACGTCGACACCCGCCTCGGACAGACCGAAGTGGCGGACCTTACCGGCGGCGATCAGCTCGGCAACGGTGCCGGCAACGTCCTCGATGGCGACGTTCGGGTCGACGCGGTGTTGGTAGAACAGGTCGATGCGATCGGTACGCAGACGGCGCAGCGCATCGTCGGCGACCCGGCGGATGCGGTCGGGTCGGCTGTCGGTGCCGCTGGTCGGGCGACCGTCGACGAACCCGAACTTGGTGGCGATCACGACCTGGTCACGGATCGGCTGCAGCGCCCGGCCGACCAGCATCTCGTTGCTGCCCTGCCCGTAGGCCTCGGCCGTGTCGAAGAAGGTGACCCCGCGCTCGTGCGCGGCGCGGAGCAAGGCGACGGCGTCGTCGGGATCCATCGGCGCGCCCCAGGCCGAGTCCAGGCCCATGCAGCCGTAGCCGATGGCCGAGACGTCCAGCGCGGCGCCGCCGGTCCCCAGGGTTCGAGTGGCGCTCATCGTGCTCACGTGGTCGTCGTTGCCGTTGTGGTTGTCGTCGTGCATGTCGATCTCCGTTCGCAGCTGGTCAGCGTGTGTGTCGGTCCGGGTGTCCGTCAGGGTGCGGTGTCAGACCGTTTCGGTGCGGCTGTTGAGCCAGGTGACCATCGCCGGATCGCGGTGGTCGAAGAACATCGAAGCGCCCGTGTCGAGCGTGGCGATCCGGGCCATCTCGCCCTCGGACAGCTGGAAGCCGAAGACGTCCAGGTTCTGCTCCATGCGCTCGCGGCGCACGGACTTCGGGATCGTGACGATGCCACGCTGGATCAGCCAGCGCAGCACCACCTGCGCCGTGGATGCGTCGTGCGCCGCGCCGATCGCGCCCAGCACCGGGTTGGCGAACAGGTCGTTGCGGCCCTCGGCGAACCCGCCCCACGACTCGACCTGCACACCGCGTGACGCCATCAGCTGGTGGTCGTCGGGGCGTTGGAAGAACGGGTTGACCTCGATCTGGTTGACGGCCGGCACGACCGTGTTGTGGTCGATCAGGTCGACCAACCGGTCGGCGTGGAAGTTGGCCACACCGATCGACCTGGCCAGGCCCTCGGCGGTCAGCTGCTCCATCGCCCGCCAGGCGCTGTAGTAGTCGCCGAACGGCTGGTGGATCAGGTACAGGTCCACGTGGTCCAGCCCGAGCCGTTCGAGCGAGCGCTCGAACGCGGCCCGCGCGATCGCCTCGCCAGGCCATTGGATCCACAGCTTGGTGGTCACGAAGATCTCGTCGCGGGCGATGCCGCTGGCGGCGATCGCCCGGCCGACGGCCTCCTCGTTGCCGTATGCCGCAGCGGTGTCGATCAGCCGGTAGCCGACCTCCAACGCCGTCGCCACGGCGTGCTCGGTGTCTTCCGGGGGGATCTGGTACACGCCGAAGCCGAGGATCGGCATCTCGACCGTGTTGTTCAGGGTGACCGTCGGGATTGCGTTCATGACGTCGACTCAACCACCGCAGCGCCACATCCGGCAGGGCTGGTCGAGAGGGGGTACCGGCAGAACCCCCATGCCACCGTTCAACCGTGGTCGTCGGTGGCGTGCGAGTCGGTCAGCGTCAGCGCGCCCCAGCAGGCGAGGAGACCGACGATGACCGCCAACGCCGTGTACGTCACCCGCTCGCCATGGAAGTACGAGTGCACCAGGCTGCTCGTCCAGCGCCCGTCGGGCAGCGTCGCTGTGACCAGCGTGGCGATCAGCGTGCCGACGACCGCAGTACCGACGCTGGAACCGACCTCCTGCGCCGTGTCGTTCAACGCCGCGCCGATCGAGGTGCGGTTGGCCGGCATCGCGTTGACCAGCGCGACGGCGCAGATCGTCATCGAGGTCCGCAGCCCGACGGTCATCACCACCATCGACACGGCGATCGCCGGATAGCCGTGCTCGACGCCCCAGGCCATGCCGCCCACGCCGGCGGCAAGCAGCGCCGCCGCGACCAGGCAGGCGACGCGGTGCCCGTAGCGCCGGACGAGCCCTTCGGAGAGCGGCGTCGCCGCAAGCATCGTCAGGATCATCGGCAGGTTGGCCAGACCGGCGCGCACCGGGCTCCAGCCGTAGGCGTACTGGAAGTGCAGGATCAGCCCGAACATCACCCCGGCCATCGCCACCGACGTTCCGATCGGGGCCAGCGCCGCGCCACGGATCCGGAAGAACCCAAGGTCGAGCATCGGGTGCGGCGTGCGCCGTTCGTGGCGGACGAACCCGACCAGCGCGCCCACGCTGCCGGCACCAGCCGCCAACGTCGCTGCCGACAGCCAGCCGTGGTCCACACCGCTCGTCAGCGTGTAACACGCCAGGCCGATCGCGGCAATGCTCAACACCGTCCCGGCTGCATCCAGCGGATCGGAGGTCAGGTCCTCCGGACGGTCCGGGCCGACCCCCAGGCGGACGCCGACCCAGGCGATCACCGCGATTGGGGCGTTGACCACGAGCAGCCACTCCCAACGGATGTGGGCAAGCGCGGTGCCACCGAGCAGCGGCCCGAGGATGAAGCCGCTCATACCGACGACGATCATCACGGTCATCGCCCGCATGCGCAGCGCCTGGTCGTCGAACAGGCGGAACACGAGCGAGTTGGTGATCGGTGCCATCGCCGCGGCAGCGAGGCCGAGCGCGGCGCGCAGCGCGATCAGCTGCCCGGTGGAGTCGACCCCGACGACGAGGAGGCTGATCAGCCCGAACGCGGCGAGGCCGGCGAGCAGGACGCGCCGGCGCCCGATGCGGTCGGCTGCGGAGCCGGCGGTCAACAACAGCCCGCCGAAGGTCAGCGAGTAGGCGCCCGACACCCATTGCAGCGCGGTCGTCCCGCCGCCGAGCGCTCGGCCGATGGTCGGCAGGGCGATGGTCAGCAGCGTGTTGTCGACCATCTCGACGAAGAACGCCAGGCACAGCGCACCCAGCGGGATCCACGCGGCGCGCAGCGACGGGTACGTGTGCCTGGCGCTCGGGCCGGTGCCCGTTGCGTGTGTCGTGCTGTCCGTGCTGTTCGTGGTGTCCATCCCCTGCTGCCCCTCGTGTGACCGTCTCGTGCTGGCCGTCTCGTGCGGCTGCCGTGTCCCGGCCGGTTCGTCGACGCCGGGTGACGAACAGTGTACGTACCGAACAGTGTTCGCGCAATACACCGTTCGTACGGTACTAGGCTGACCGAGCGGTACCTGCCGAGGAGCCCGTCGCCGATGAACACACCAACCCGCCCGCGCTCCACCCGCGACCGCCCGGCCAAGCCCCCGCTCAGCGTCGCGGCGATCGTGGACGCGGCGCTCGACATCGTCCGCGCCGAGGGCCTGGACGCGGTGTCGATGCGCCGGGTGGCAACGGCACTCGATACCGGTGCGGGGTCGCTGTACGTCTACGTCGATGGCCGCGACGGCTTGGTGGAGGCCATCTCCGATTGCGTCGTCTCGGCGATCCAGCTCGAGGCGCCGGATCCACGGCGGTGGCGATCGCAGCTGCACACCCTCGTGCGCCGGATGCGCGACGCGCTCGTCGCCCATCCCGGGCTCGCTGCGGCGTCGATCGCCGCGCCGCCGCGCACGGAGGCGACGTTCGGTCTTGTCGAGAACATGCTCGCCCTGCTGCTGGCCGGCGGGCTGGGCGCGCAGGACGCCTCGTGGACGGCCGACGTCCTCGCCGCGCTCGTGGCCTACACGGCGATCGAGGCCGAGGCCCGTCAGACCGATGCGTCAGCGATCGCCGACGACATCACGGCCAACGTGGCCCGCCTGGCACCCGAGCGCTTCCCGCTGCTCAGCGCCCATGTCGCGCAACTCGTCGCCGGCGACGCCGACGAGCGCTTCCGCTTCGCCATCGACGTCGTCCTCGACGGCGTCACCGGCCGCACGCCGGCGACGCGTCACCGTCAGCGCCGGAAGACCGGGTAGCCACCGAACCGGATGCTCGCCCCGGCGAGCACGAACGCGACCGCGGCGAGCGTGACCACGCGGATGTGCCAGGCCAGCGTCGGCAGGGTCTCGTCGGACAGCCGCGGGATGACCCGCAGCCGGGCGTGCGCCGCGAGGCCCACGGTGAGCGCCAGCAGACCGAGCTTGACCTGGACCGCATGGGCCACACCGTTGTCGTGGAACCAGTTGCCCGGCGCGCCGAGCAGGTGGTGCGCGAGCCACAGCCCGGTCACGATCTGGATCGCCAACGCCGGCATCCCGATCCGTTCGAAGGATCGTTCGAAGTCGGTGACGATCGACGCACGCCGGGCGCGCAGCGCCTGGGGCAGGATCCCGACGGCGAGCACCAGATGACCGCCGGCCCACACGGTCGCGCCGAGCACGTGCAGGCTGAGTAGTAGCCGGCCATCTCAGTCCGCTCGCTGCGGGCCTGCAGTCGCGTTGCGGGCGTCACCGCTGCCGTCTCGTTTCACGTACGGAGCTTGGCCGATCCCGCGGGTGCAGGGTAGGGGCCAACGACCCGGCGACCCAGCGATCCGGCGACACGGGTACCGTCAGGGACATGGTCCGGCACAAGTGGATCGAGATGACCAGGCAGAACCCCGGTCATTCCGACTGGTACATCGAGCGATTCCGGGCGATGGCTGCTGCCGGCGACGACCTCGACGGCGAAGCCCGCTTCGTCGACGCGATGGTCCCCCGCCGGGCGCGGATCCTCGACGCAGGCTGTGGCCCCGGCCGTGTCGCCGGCCGGCTCGCCGAGCTGGGCCACGACGTCGTCGGCGTCGACATCGACCCTGTCCTGATCGCCGCTGCCGAACAGGACCATCCCGGCCCGACCTGGCGAGTGGGCGATCTGGCCGAGCTCGACCTGCCCGCGGCAGGGATCCACGAAGGGTTCGACGTCGTCGTCTGCGCGGGCAACGTGCTCCCCTTCCTCGATCCGGACACACGGCGGCCGGCGCTCGGCCGGCTCGGGGCGCACCTGCGCCCTGCTGGCCGCATCGCCGTCGGCTTCGGCGCAGGCCGCGACTACTCGATCGATGACTTCTTCGACGACGTCCACGACGTCGGCCTGCTCGTCGACCTGAAGCTGTCGACGTGGGACCTGCGCCCGTTCGGCCCGGACTCGACGTTCCTCGTCGCCGTCCTCTCGCGCGGCGCGCCGCTGCCCGGCTGACCGCCGCGCGCACGCCGACGCCGGGCAGGTCCCGCTCGAAGGCCAACGCGTGACGGTCGAAGGGCAGCACCCCACCGAGCAGCAACCAGCTACGCAACACCACCTGCCCGGGCACCACCTCGCCGGCATCGGACAGACCGGCAGCTGCCGGCGCCGCCAACCGAACGGTGAACGTCCGGTCAACGGTAACCGGCAGCTGGCGAGATGCCGGATGCACGGCGTGTTCGGGTCAGGCCGGGCAGGCGTTGCGCGCCGAGGCCATGAACGAGCAGAAGTCCGCGCGGGCCACGACCCACATGCCGTCGACGAGCGTGATCGTGCCCGTCAACGCCGTGTACGCCGCGGTCTTGCCGAACATCACGTCGTAGGTCACCGTCGCCGTGTCGCCGGAGACCACCACGTTGGTCGGCACGAGGGTGATCCCTCCCATCGCCGAGCCGGCCGCGGTGTAGGCCTCGATCGTCGAACGCAGCGCCGCGGCATCCGCGAGGTGCGCCGACTTGTCGTCGAACGATGCCGACGAGTCGAACACCAGCGCCCACGCAGCGCCGGCTGCGGCAGCAGCATCGCCGCCACCGCCAGCCGCGCTGGTGGGGGTCCCTGTCCCTGCGGTTGCCGTGCCGGCCGTGGTGCCGGCCGTGGCCGCGTTCGGGTCGATCGCCGCTGCCGACGGGACGGCCGTGGCCGGGTTGCCGTCGAGTGCCAGCGCCAGCTCGGGAACCAGGTGCTCGATCACGTACTGCAGGCTCAGCGCATCGGAGTGCGAGAACGCCGCGCTCAGCAGGTCGTCGGCGACGACCTCGCGGCCCTCGGTGAACGCCTGCATCGTCGGCCGCGTCGGCAAGTCGCGGATCTCCTTGATGCCGTCGCCGTCGAGGCCGATCCAGACGATGACGTCGGTGTCGATCACCGACAGGTCCTCCGGGCTGACGGCGACGAAGAACGAGTCGCCGGCCAGCTCGTCGACCTTGGGCGGCACGACGAAGCCGAGCTCGGCGAGCGCACGGCTGCGCACGTCCTGCGACGCGTACACACCCGGCTTGCCCTCGTAGTAGTAGGCGACGACGGCCGATGCGCCGGTGAAGTCCGGGTTGGCGGCGGTCGCCGCGGCGAACAGCTGCTTCGTCCTGGCGATCACCTCGTCGGCCGTCGCCGTCTTGCCCAGCGCCTGTCCGGTGATCTGCAGCGACACGTCCCACGGGGTGCCGTAGTCGATGTACCCCTTCGGCTGGGCGACCGTTGGGGCGATCTTCGACAACGTGGCGTAGTCCGCGTCGGTCATCCCCGACGAGATGCCGAGGATCAGGTCGGGCTTGAGCGCGGCGATCTGCTCGAAGTTCAGCTGGCTGCTCGGTAGGACCTCGGGCTTGGCGTCACCCAGCTCGTCCTGCGCCCACGGCCACGTGCCGTACGGCTGGTCGCCGTACCAGTCGCGCACGGCAACCGGGACGACGCCGAGTGCCAGCACGCCGTCCTGCTCGCCGAACCCGATGGTCACCACCCGCTGCGGCTCGGCCGCGATCGTGGTCGAGCCGAACTTGTTCTCGATCGTGACCGGGAACGAGGCG
>CAZMHG010000066.1:0-10390 GCA_964565975.1 uncultured Ilumatobacteraceae bacterium
GGTCGGCAACGCCGTCGGCGGTGACGTCCTGCTGAACGCCGATGGCACAATCACGTTCACACCCGACGCCGATTACAACGGTGCGGCGTCCTTCACCTATGTTGTCCGGGACGCGGCCGGTGCCGTCAGCCCCAATGCCGCGACAGTCAACGTGTCGATCTCACCTGTCGACGATGCTCCGGTCGCCACCGACGACTCCGGCTCGACGCCTGGTGACACCCCGCTGGTGGGCCTCGCCGTGCTGGACAACGACTCCGACCCGAACTCCGACGGGACGACCGTGACCGGGACCGGTTCCAGACCGACAACGCCGTGCTCGGCACGCTGCGCGTCGCCGAGCCGACGCGGCGCATCGAGGGCGTCAACGCCGTGATGGTGCTTGGCGCCGAGTTCCTCGCCAAGGCTGCCTTCACCCGCACGGTGATCAAGGAGCCGCCGGATCCGCTGCCGACGACGCCGCCGACCGCAGTGCCGGCGACCGACGACAGCGGCAACCCGGTGGGCGGCACTGATCTGCCCGGGTCCGGCGTGACGACGGTCGGGAGTGCACCGTGATCGAGCTCGACTCCGAGGATCTGGCGATCCGTTGCGCGGCGGCGGCGGACGACAAGAAGGCAGACGACGTCCTCGTGCTGCGAGTCGGCGACGTGCTCGGCATCACCGAGTACTTCGTGATCGCCTCGGCGTCCAACCGTCGCCTGGTCAAGACCGTCACCGACGCCGTCGAGGCAGCGGTGCGGCAGGACACCGGCCGTGGCCCGCTGCGCGTCGAGGGTGCGTCCGAGCAGCAGTGGGTGCTGATCGACTACGGCGACGTCGTGGTCCACGTCTTCGCTGCCGACGTGCGCGCCTACTACGAGATCGAGCGCCTGTACCGGGACGTGCCGCGGGTGGATTGGGCGTCCCGCCGCGCCGCGACGGAGTAGGGCTGGGCCCCGCGATGTCCGACGGTGATCGCCGTCACGTCCGGGACGACGGCCGGGCAGGCAAGCGTTCCGATCCGGCGACGTCGATCTCGCTGCCGCTTTCGGGAACCGTTCCCACCGATCGCCTCCCCGTCGTCGCCGGGGAGCCGGTGACGATCACCGTCGCGCGCAGCGTGCGGCCCGGCCTGGAGGCCCAGTTCCTGCGTTGGCAGTCCGAGGTCGTCGCCGCCGTGTTGGAAGCACCGGGTTGCCTTGGCGCGACGGTGCTGCACCCGGGTCCGGAGGGTGGCTCGTACCAGACGATCTTCCGCTTCGCCGACGGCACCGCCTTACGGAACTGGGAACGCTCCGACGAGCGGGCCGCACTGATGGTCGCGGGAGAACCGTTCGTCCTGGCCGAGCGCCTGACCCGGACCGTCGGGGTCGAGACGTTCTTCCAACTGCCGACCCACGTCGAGCCGAAGCGGCCGCTGTGGCGGCGCGTCGCCGGCGACCTGGCGTGGGTCTACCCGCTGTCGATCGTGATGTCGCTGGTGATCGCCCCGCTGCTGTTGAAGCTGAGCCTGTGGGAGCGCGTGCTGGTCACGTCCGTGCTGTTCGGTGTGGTCATGCGCATCGCCGTCGGCCCGATGCGTCGCCGTCTGCGCAACAAGATGGCCTTCCGCGAGCCGCCGCTGACCGCGCTGGGTTCGCAGGTCACCCAGATCGGCTCGCAGGTCGTGCGCTACGTCGACGACCACTTGCCCGGCGATGTGTTGGGGAAGCGCGAGCCGCGCTGATATCTTCGTCTGGCCGATTCGGCGGCCAAACGGCCGGCGTGTCGGGCGATCCGGGGCTGTAGCTCAGTTGGCAGAGCGCTTCCATGGCATGGAAGAGGTCAGGGGTTCAATTCCCCTCAGCTCCACTGGCGAAACCGCAGGTCAGAGTACTTGCGGTTCGTTCGCGTCTGGGTGTCTGCTCGCCTCTCTTGGCCTCGGTGAGTTACGCGGTGAGTCATGCCGATCCGTTCATGGTCCAACCACGAAGGGGGAAACCATGACCATGATCACCACATCAGCCGTCGCCGTCGTCTACAGCAACCGCCAGCGGATTGCCGACGAATTGGCCTGGCTCGACACAGCGCCCGCCGACCCGAGTGCCGCCGAAATCGTCGCGTTGTTCGCCGACGCGTTGGGCGCCGTGACGATCTGGCATGAGGCGGCCGAGGCGCACGCGTTCTTGGCCGAGCACCACGAGCACGTTCCGGCGCGGGTCGTCGAGCGTGCCGAGGCGGTCTACGACGCCTGACGCTCGATGTCCGGTCGCTTGGACCTCTTGACTCACGGCGCGACGTAGAAGTCGGCATTGGATGGTGGCAGCGCTGCGCGGCCTCGGATGACGTCGGCAAGCTTCTCGGCGAGCATGAGCACGGCGGCGTTGAGGTTGGCGGTGACGATCCTGGGCATGATCGAGGCGTCGACCACGCGCAGCCGTTCGAGGCCTCGCACTCGTGCGTCGCCGTCGACAACGGCGTCCTTGTCGACGCCCATTCGACATGTGCCGGATGCGTGGTAGCTGGTGTTGACGCGGCGACGCAGGTAGGCGGTGATCTGCCCGTCGGTCTGGACCTCGGGGCCAGGAGAGAGCTCCTCGCCTCTGATCCCGTCCCAGGCGCGCTGGCCGATGAGCGTCCGCGCGAGACGAACGCCGGCGATGAGATCAATGATGTCTTGCGTGTCGGAGAGGTGGTTGAACACGATCGAGGGCCGGTCGGTGGGGTCTGCCGAGCGCAGGGTCACGGCGCCACGTGCGATCGGGCGGGAGAGGTCCATCCAGAACTGGAAGCCGGGGATCGGGACGAGCTTGCCGTTCACGATCTTTCGGGACAGGGGCAGGAACTCGTACTGCATGTTGGGGTAGGTGACGTCGTCGCGGGTTCGCAGGAACGCGCCGGTTTCGAAGAAGTTGCTGGCTCCGAGGCCGCGTCGAAGTGCTGCCCATTCGAGGGCGAGGCGGACACGCCCGAGCGGTCCGAGGTGGCCGGTGAGCGAGTCGTTGTTCCGAGCTGTGTACTGGAGGTCGACCCCTGGGTGTCCTTCGAGCTGTTGGCCGACCATGGGAAGGTGATGACTGACGGCGATGCCGTGCCGGCGCAGTTCGTCACCGTCACCAACGCCGGACAGCATCAGCAACTGCGGGCTGTTGAACGCGCCGGCGCAGAGGATCACCTCACGGTTCGCCGTGATCGTTGGACGCTCGTGACCCTGTCGGACGGTGATGCCGGTGGCAGATCCATTGCTGATCTCGACGCGTTCCACGAGTGCGTTCGTCAGCAGTGTGAGGTTGGGTCGGCCGGCTGCCGGGCGCAGGTAGCCGCGGCTGGCATTCCATCGGATCCCGCGGTGGATGAACACTTGGGCGACGTGGAGACCTTCCTGGCGGTAGCCGTTGTGGTCGGCGACTCGTTGGTAGCCGGCTTGTTCTCCGGCTTGGAGGAATGTCTCGAAGGTCTTGTGGGTCGCCGGGCTTCGGCTGACATGGATCGGTCCGTCGCCGCCGCGCCACGCATCTGCACCGCCCTCGAAGGTTTCGAGCTTGCGGAAGTATGGAAGGACGTGGGCGTAGTCCCAGTCCGGCAGACCTGCCGCTCCCCAGCCTTGGTAGTCCATCGGGTTGCCGCGGTTGAACAGCATCGCGTTGATCGCGGTGGACCCGCCGACGATGCGTCCGGTCTTCTCGTCGAGGAGTCGATCGTCGAGGTGTGGTTCGGGTCCGGACTGGTAGCCCCACTGGATCGCCTGCTGCTGGTAGGCGAACGGCAGCGCCGCCGGCATGTCGAGCGTGAGCTTGCGCCGATCGCTGCCGCCGGCCTCGACGAGGAGGACCTTGGTGTCGGGATCTTCCGACAGTCGCGTCGCGACGACGATGCCGGCCGGCCCGGCTCCGACGACGATGAAGTCGTAGGCGGTGTTCGTTGTTGTTGTCATCAGACGATTCCGCGTTCGCGCAGCGGGGCGTTGTCGAGGACTCGTTGCCATCCGAAGCGGCTGAGGTCGATCGTCTGGAACGCGCCGGTGAGGATCAGCTCGGCGATCCCTCGCCCGCAGCCCGGAGCGTGCATCAGCCCATGGCCGGAGAAGCCGGCGAGCATGTGGAAGTTCTCGAATCCGCCGGCGCCGGGTCCGATGATCGCGCTGGCGTCCAGTTCGTTCTGGTCGTACAGGCCTGACATCGTCGACAGGCACTTGGTGCGCTCGAACTTCGGGAAGCGATGCGCGAGCGCCGGCCACACGGCGTTGTCGAAGTAGTCCGGGTCGACGCCGAAGTTGTAGCCGCGTGGTTCGGCGAGGGTCGGCACGCCACCCGAGTACCCCGGCCCCTCCGGCCGAAACGCCAATCGCTGGAGGTCTTTGAGGTAGGGGAGCGGTTCGATCTCGTCCTGGCACTTGAAGAAGTGCTCGTAGCGACGCATCGGTTCGATCGGGATCGAGAAGCCGAGCATCTCGGTGATCTGCTTCGCCCACGCGCCGGCAGCATTGACGAAGTGACTGGCGACGACTCGGTGCCCGGAGCCGAGCACGGCGGCAGTGACCGTTGTGGCGTGGTGCTCCAGGGCGGCGATCTCGTCGGCGACGAATCGGGCGCCAAGCGAGATCGCCTTTCGTCGATAGCCCAGCAGGGTGCTGTGCGGATCGAGCCAGCCGTCATCGGGTGAGAAGGCGGCAGCGCCGAGGTCGCCGACGTACATGGATGGCCATCGCGCTTTGATCTCGTCGGGTTCGAGCCAGATGACGTTGCAACCCATCGAGACTTGAAGCTCGTAGTTGGCGCGGAGCACGTCGGTTGGCTCGCCCGGCGCCATGATGAACAAGTAGCCGTTCTTCTTGAAGGCGATGTTCGGCGCTTCGCCATCGACGGCCATGTCGGACTCGAAGTTCTCGAAGATCGGGATCGAGTACTTGGACAGTTCGATGTTCTCGGGCAGTGAGAAGAGCCGCCGGACGCCGCCCGCAGCTCGCGGCGTCGACGCCAACGAATATGTCGGGTCGCGTTCGACGACGACCACCTCGACGGACGGGTCGGCGACTCGGATCGCGTAAGCGACCGCGGCACCAAGTGCACCGCCGCCGATGATCAGCACGTCGGTGCGAGTTGGTACTGGGGATTCGTTCAGCGTCACGGACTGCTCCTCGGCGGTCAGATCATGATCTCGGGCGACGGCACTCGGCCAGCGAAGCGTTCGATGGTGAACTCGTCGATCGGGCGAGTCGATCGGCCGTCGAGCGCCAGCTCCGCTGCGATCTCGCCGAGCACTGGCGCGAGCGCGAGTCCATGACCGGACAACCCGGCGATCACGGTGAGCCCGTCCGGCCCGGCTCGATCGATGATCGGCAGACCGTCAGGGGTCATGTCGACCAACCCGCCCCAGCGTCGCTCGATGATCGCGGCGGCCGTCGAGGGCACGGCCATGGTGAGCCGCGCGAGGGCACCGTCCAGCTCACGCCGGAGCGGGGCGGGTTCCGGTGAGGTGTCCGGGACGAGCGTCGTTGAGAGCGAGTCGCGGGCCTTTACCTCCGCCGCTATCCGACGTCCGGAGAGACGCATGCGCAGCGTCCGTCGAAACGTGGCTGCACGGGGGAGCCAGAACCGGAGTCCGTGCAGGTCGTAGAGCGATGCGTGCCGGCTGACCTTGGCGTTGAGACCACCGGAGATCACGATCCGCCCGTTCGGTCGTTGCCTGGCGCCGAACCCGAACGCTCGCAGCGTCGGCGCGAACAGCGGCGGCAGCGGCGACGTCTCCGCTTCCGACAGACACACCGGCATGATCGGGATCCGCAATCCGACGGTCGACACCAGATAGGAGGTCCAAACGCCGGCCGCGATCAACACCGAACGCGTCGACACCGTCCCCGCGGACGTCTCGACCGCAGCGACCCGATCCGCCTCGGTGATCACACGTGTTGCCTTCGTCCGAAAGCGGAACTCCGCACCGGCACGCCTGGCGCGGCGGACGAACAGTTCGGTTGCCTTCGCCGGCTGGCACTGCGCATCGACAGGGCTGAACATCCCGCCGAGGACCGGTCCGGTCATCGCCGGCACGGCATCGCGAACCTGCGCCGAGTCGAGATACTCGACGCCGGCGAGTCCTGCCGCACGCGCACTGGCGACGAGGCGATCGAGGATCGGTCGCTCGCCCGCCCGAGTCTGCACGTACAGGTTGCCTCCCGCCGACCACTCGATGTCGTGCGTCGGATCGTCGTCGATCGCCTCGCGCCAACCCGTCAAGGCTTCGAGCGCCATCGGGATCTCGCTCGCATGGCGCCCCTGCACCCTGAGCGAGCCTTGTGCCCTGCCCGACGCCTCACGCGCCGGACCGTCTTCCTTGTCGAGCACCACGACCGATGCCCCCCGCCGGGCGATCGCCGCCGCAGTCGCCGCGCCGACCACGCCGCTGCCGACGACGACAACGTCCGCTGTCCGATCCGAACCCATCGGATGAGCGTGACAGCGCCATCATCCTGCGACCAGCCGGCGATTATCGTACGACCATGAGTCCTACCCAGGCCGAGCGGCGGCGGCGCGAAGAACTGGCCGAGTTCCTTCGCAACCGCCGCGCTCGGCTCGCACCCGAGGACGTCAACCTGCCCGCTCGACGGCGGCAGCGCACGCCGGGACTGCGACGAGAAGACGTTGCCGGCCGAGCTGGCGTCAGCGTGGCCTGGTACATCAGCTTGGAGCAAGCACGAGACATCAATCCCTCGAAGGCTGTGGTCGCCGCACTCGCGTTCGCGCTCTGTCTGGACGACGCCGATACGGGTCACCTCTATGCGCTGACCGGCCACACCCGACCACTGTCCGGCGACGCACGTGGCCCGGCAGCGGCCGTGCTCCAAGCACTCGTCGATCGGCTGGATGCACCGGCGTACTGCACCGACGCACTCACCGGTGTCCTCGCCTGGAACGGTCTCGCCGCCGACCTCTTCGGCGACTACGGCGCATGGCCGCCCGAGCGACGCAACCTGCTGACGATGCTGTACGACGACAACGGCTTCGCCGAACGCCTCGTCGACCGCGACGGCCACGCCGCACGAGTCGTCGGCACGTTTCGCGGTCGCTCCGACGCCTACCTTCACGATCCCGCGGCAATCAACCTCGTCGACAACCTTCGTCGTCTCAGCGAGTCCTTCGACAGAGCCTGGCGCAACGTAGCGGTTCGACGCACGGACACCGACACGCTCGCTGCCGACTACCCCGACGGACGGCGCCACTACACCTTCGTCGGTCTCCAAGCGCTTAGCAGCGGCGCGGTGCGATTCAACGCGTACCTTCCCAACTGACCGCTACCGTTCGCCGATGTGCTGCGACACCTTCTCTTCGTGCCGCCGTTCGGACCGCTCGCAGACCCTCGGCTCCTGGCCGACCTCGCCGCCGAGGCCGAGACCCACGGATGGGACGGCTTCTTCCTGTTCGACCACGTCCTGCGCCCCCGAGACGAAACAACTGACGTGCTCGATCCGTGGGTGGTCCTCAGTGCGATCGCGACCACCACAACACGGATACGCATCGGACCGCTCGTCACCCCCGCGACACGGCGTCGACCGATCAAGCTCGCTCGCGAGATCGTCACCCTCGACCTGCTCTCCCAAGGACGACTCACCGTCGGCTTCGGGCTTGGCGTCGACACCGACGGCGAACTGACCCGCCTCGGCGAGTTGACCGACGCCGCCGTCCGCGGCCAGCGGCTCGACGAATCCGTGTCGCTCATCGACAGTTGGCTGACGCGCGGTCACGCGAACCACCGAGGCGCGCACTTCGTCGCCGTCGATGTCACCTTTGGCCCCTGCCCGGCACAGGACCCCCGACCGCCGTTCTGGTTCGCCGTCCGCGGCGAGCACACCCGACCCGCACGACGCGCCGCCCGATACGAAGGGGTGTTCCCCATCGAGGTCGATCTCGATCAGCTGAAACGGCTGCTCGATGTCGTCGGCAACGAACGCGGAACGCTTGACGACTACGACGTGGTCGTCTCCAACCACCCCTCCAACGGCACGCCCGGCAGCGAAGAACAACTGCTCGCCGCCGGCGTCACGTGGCTCGCCCACCGAGTCGCCCCCAACTCCACGCCCAACCAAGTTCGAGCGGAGATCACCAAACTCGGTCGTTGAACAGCCATCCGACCTCGAGACGTGACGAGGGCATGGCCTACTCGGTGATGCCCCGAAGGTCCCACGTGCGCGCAGTTTGCAACGGCAGGCTCACGACCACGCTCTCGACGCCTTCCCGACCCTCGGCAAAGCGATCACCCGCGACCGCACCGAGGTACCGCCGAGCAATCGAACGACGCAGAGTCGTCACGTCATCACGTCTTTCGACCTTGGCCTCGCCGCGCAACTCTACCCCGCGAAACGGAGGAACCGTCTCGAAGACCACGATCGAGCAATCTGGATGCCGGCGAAGTTGCGCGACCTTTCCGTCCGACGCGACCATCACGATCTCGACCGCCTCCGGCGTCCGATTGACCCACACGGGAGTCGTAAACGACGACCCATCCCGACGGGTCGTCGTGATCACAGCCGCCACGGGGCCGCTGAACAGGGACTCCAATTCGTCTGCACTCACCGCGCCGGAGCCTACGCCCCGGCTGCAAGCGCGGCCCGGACCAAGCACCAGCGGGGCGAGTCGCGACGCCGAATCGATCGCCGGGTCAGGCCAGTGCCGGTCTGTGTCGCGCCTGGGCGGTGTCCCGCCGAAGCGGTGCACGTCATTACGGCACACGCAAGACGAGGGCTGGGTCTTGGTAAGCGACGGCTAGCGCCACGGGAATCGTGGCCAGCAGGCTCACGCAGACCCCGAACACGAGGCTCAGCGCGGCCAGCGCGATGACCGGTGTCGACACATCAGAGGCGAGTCGCACGCCCAGCCCTGCGACCACCCCGCCGATCGATGCTCCAGCGGCAACGACGACGGCCACTTCGAAGCAGAGCGTCAGAGCGATCACCAACCGAGTTGTGCCAAGCGCACGTGAGCGCGCCGTCTCGCGGCGATGGGACAAGGCTCCGAACGCAGCCACCAACCCCTGGATGAATGCTCCGGTCACGGCAATGGCGATTGCACTCGTTCGTGCTGCACTCTGCCGACCTCCGGCGACGAGTTGTGCCAGGTCGCCCGCCTCCTGCGAGAACTCGATGGTGAAATCGCTCGTGCGTTGTGGGAGGATCGCCCGAATTGCCGCGGCAGCGGGTATCACATCCGCAGCAGAAGTCGCCACGATCACCAGAACACCTGGGTTGGTCGGACGGCCTGATTGAAGAGCCACTGTCGCCTGTTCGAGGAACCGTTCTAGCGGCCCGTCTTGCCGAAGCGAGTACAATCCGACAATTGGCAGACTCTCGCCCGGCCGAATCAACAACTCGCCGGAGGAGTCCAACATCTGCAGCCTCGTTGCGGCACTTGCGGACGCAAGAACCTCCTCATTGCCGCGAGGTTCGCGGCCGGCGACCACACGGATGGCCGAGTCCGAGCCTTTGACGGTCCATGCCTTGAAGAACCCAACCGTCTGAGAAGCGGAGCTGAGGACTTGGTTGCGTGCGGGCAGGACGCTGGTGAGCGCGACAAGGCTGGAGACGCCTGGCAACTCTGCAATCCAGCCGACCGTGTCAGCATCGAAGACGGTGGACCCTGTCTGTGCTTGCACCACGATTCCGCGCCCTTCAGGCGACTCCAATTGGCCCAGCAACTTGGAGTCGGACGCATACGTTGTTCCCAGTAGGTACGTCATCGCTCCAGCGGACGTCGCGGCGGCAAGCACGGCGACAACAGTCGGGGCTAGCCTTCGTCGAGCACGGCTCATTGCCGTGCGGGCAATCCGGCCGACGTCAATGGTCAGCGCAGGCACAGGTTCGAGTCCATCGATCGGGCCAGCCCCTCATCGTGGGTCACCAACAGACCAACTGCCCCGTGCTCGACCACGAATAATCTCAGTGCCTCAATGACAACGTCAGAGGTGCGTCTGTCCAGGTTGCCCGTAGGTTCATCGGCCAACAGCAGATCGGGCTTCTTTATCAGAGCTCGGGCGACAGCCACGCGCTGCGCTTGCCCACCCGAAAGACGATGCGCCTTTCTGTGGAGCATCCCCTGTTCGATCTCAAGGTTCGCCAAGAGGTCGCACGCCCGCTGGACGTAGCTCGACTGACTTTGCCCCCACGGAACACCTTCCAGGACGTTCTCCATCACGGTCATCGTGGGTTCAAGGAGGGCATCCTGAAAGACGAAGCCCACCAGGCTGGCGCGGGCCTTGGCACGCACCGCGTCGGGAGCGTTGCCAGGACACTTTCCGAAGAGATCGATCGCGCCGGACTGCGGGCGGAGCATGAGCCCGGCCAAGTAGAGGAGTGTGGACTTGCCGATCCCCGAACCGCCGGTGATACCGCAGAACTCGTTCCGCCCGAATGATCGTGAAAAGTCGAGGAGAACAGGTCGGTCGC
>CAZMHG010000067.1:0-5013 GCA_964565975.1 uncultured Ilumatobacteraceae bacterium
ACCCGGCCGGTGTGGGCCCGCGCCAGGGTGATCGCCGCGGTCAGCACGGTCGAGCCGTCCTTGGCGAACTTGACCATGTCGGCCCGGGGCAGGAACGAGAGCAACGACTCGGCGGCTTCGATCTCCAGCGGGTTGGCCCTGTTGAAGTTCTGGCCCTTGCGCATCGCCGCGTAGGCCGCGTCGACCACGGACGGCCAGGCGTGGCCGAGCGTGACCGCGCGCAGGCCCATTCCGTACTCGATCATCTCCTGGCCGTCGGTCGTGGTGACCCGGCAACCCGAGCCGCTGGCGATCCACGGAGCACCCTCGGGGTACTGATCGTCGCCCTTGGCCATCGTGTGGCAGCCGCCGGGGATCAGCCGGTGGGCACGATCGTGCAACGACTCCATCACTTGACCCCCACCCCAAAGCGGTCGATCTGTTCGGTGCGCAGCCGGTCCACGATCCGGTCGGGCGGCAGGGTGACGTCGTCGTAGGTCATCGGCGTGTCCTGGGCGATGTCCCGCGTGGCGACGCAGTCGAGCGAGACGGCCATCGGCAGGTAGTTGCCCGCGCGGCACACCTCCCACGTGTCGACCATGCCGTAGTTGGTGAACCCACCCATCCCGTCGAGGCGCTCGCCGGCCTTGATGTCCCGTTTGGCGTAGGCGATCGTGTCACACACCGGCGCACCGAGCGGCGTGATCGTCGCGTCGTTGAACAGCACCGCCCGGGCGACGCTGTGCGGCAGCTGCATCGGCGGCAGGTGGTAGGGGGTGACGAACATGTGCAGCGGCCCCTCCCCCATCTTCAAGTAGCCCATCAGCTTGCGACGCAGCGGCTGCTCGTTGTGAACCATCACGAACGCACCGGTGTGCGGCGCCGCTCCGAGGGCGTACTCGACCAGGCCGCGGCCCTCGAAGTCGTCCATCGTGAACTTGCCGATGAGGTCCTTGACGTCCGGCACGGCGTGGCCGTGCATGCCACGCACGGCGGGGACGAACCCGGTTGCGTTGCCCATGATCGCCGCTTCGAGGTTCAGCTTCGAGCCGTCGGCGAACGATGCGACGATCGCCGCGTTGACGTCGTGGGTCGCGGCGAACTCGCGCTGCGTCTCCGGGTTGCGGTAGCGGTTGAGGAAGCCCTTCAGCTGGCCGACCAGGACGGGCTCGCAGCCCATGCTGCGCACGATGCGGAACAGGTTCATCGCCACGCCCGGCTCGTCGCCGTCCGTGTAGGTGATCGTCACCCCGGAGCGGTCGGCGTAGGTCTTCAGGATCGGCCCGACCGAGGCGTCGACCTCGGCGTTGAGCAGGATGACGTGCTTGCCCGACACCAGTGAGTGGTAGGCGACGTTGGTGCCGAACTCGGGGTCGCCGGTGACCTCGATCACCGCCTCGATCTGCGGGTTGTTCCAGATCAGCGAGGGATCGTCGGTGATCACCGGCTGGTGACGCTCGACCGCCGCGTCGAACACGGACTGCTGATCGGTGCGTACCGGGACCGGCGCACCGGCGTCGACGTAGCACCGCTCCGCCTTGTCGATCGTGCGGTTGGAGATCGCCGACAGCTCCATGCCGGTGGTCGCCTCGACGATCTGCAGGGCGATGCACCGGGCCATGTAGCCGGCGCCGACCATGGCGACCCGCACCGGGTTGCCGGCCTCCGCACGCTTGGACAGGGCGGTGTCAACGATGAACACGTTGTTCCTTTCGGGGTGGCTTGACGGGGCCGGCGCTCACGCGCCGGGCCCGGAGACGGCCGGCCACGAGCGGTCGGCCTGGGAGATCACTCGGATCGGTGCCGGCCAGTCGATGCCGAAGGCCGGGTCGTCGTACCGCACACCGGTCGCCGCACCAGGGGCGTACGGGCGGTCGGTGATGTACATCAGTTCGGTGTCGTCGACCAGGGTGAGGTACCCGTGGGCGCAGCCGTGCGGCACGTAGAGCATCTCGTTGCCCGATGCGTCGAGTTGGATCCCGAACCATCGGTGCAGCGTCGGCGACCCGGGGCGGAGGTCGACCATCACGTCGTAGACGCTGCCACGCACGCAACGCACCAGCTTGGCTTCGGCGTCGGCGCCGGTCTGCAGGTGCATGCCGCGCAGCGTGCCGGCGACCGTGCTGACCCCGGTGTTGATCTGGGCGACGGTGTCGGCCAGGCCGAGACCGACCAGTTCGTCGGCGCACCACAACCGCGCAAAGTGGCCACGTTCGTCGGAGCGTGGTTGCATGGAGACGACGAACCCGCCATCGACTCCACAGCTCGCGGACAACATCCCAGGTAGATTAGCAGTCGCCCTCGCCAGCCCCGTGGGCCCGCCGATGACCACCAGGTCTCGACGGCGCCCGCCGGACCGTGCGCACGGTGAAGAGAAAGGTGAACAGAGTGGCCAATTCTCGAGTCCACGTGCGGGTCGGTGACAAGGTTCGCGTCCGCACCCTCGACCAGATCATGGCCACGTTGGACGACACCGCGGCGATCGACAACCTGCCGTTCATGCCCGAGATGGTCCGCTACTGCGGCCGCGAGATAGAGATCTACCGCAGCGCGCACAAGACCTGCGACAGCGTCAACAAGCAGGGCAACACGCTGGAGATGCGCGACGCGTACCACCTCGTCGGGGCCCGATGCGACGGCGCCGACCACGACGGCTGCCAGGCGCGGTGCATGCACTTCTGGAAAGGCGAGTGGCTGGAGACGCTCGACGGCCGTCCGCTGACGGTCAGCCCTGGCAGCCGCTCCACCCGGCCGGTGACGATCGAGACCATCACCGCCGGGTCGCGCAAGGGCACCGGCCCCGCCGGCGAGACCCTGTACCGGTGCTCGGCGACCGAGATGGCCAAGGCGACCACGATCATGCACCCGTTCTCCGCCCGGCTCTACCTGGCCGACATCCGGTCGGGAAACGCCACCGCCCGCGAGGTCGCCCGCGTCGTGGCGATGACCCTGTTCAACAAGTACCAGGGGCTGTCGCGCCGGTTCCTGCCGGCCGCGCTGCGGATCCGCGGCGGGCTCCCCTACCCGTTCGCCGAGGGCCGCCATCAGGGCGCCAAGTCGGTCCCGGCGGCCAAGCTGGACCTCAAGCCGGGCGAACCGGTGCGGGTCCGCCGCAAGGACGAGCTGCTCCCCATCCTCAACAAGGACCTGACCAACCGCGGGCTGTGGTTCGACCCCGAACAGTTCGAATGGTGCGGGCACGAGGCCAAGGTCCTCGGCAGCATCGAAAAGATCATCGACGAGCCCACCGGCAAGATGATCGCCCTGAAGGACTGCATCATCCTCGACGGCGTCGTGTGCGACGGATGGTTGCACCGGTTCTGCCCACGGTCCGACTACACCTACTGGCGCGAGGGCTGGTTGGAGCGCGTCTCGCCGTCGCCGGCAGACGCACCCGGATAGATTGCCGCCGGCGCAAAGGAGACGCATGAAAACCCTGCAGGAACTCACCGAGTACGACATGGAGTACTCGGCGACGGCATTGAGCCAGGAGCTGGACCGCATGGCCGGCAGCACGGTGCTGATCACGGGTGGCGCCGGCTTCCTCGGCTACTCCTTCGTCCACCTGTTCCGTCACTGGAACCACACTCGCCCCGGCAAGACGATCGACGTGACGATCTACGACAACTTCGTGCGCGGCCAACCGACGTGGCTGACCGACCTGGCGGGCGAGGACTGGCTGCACGTCGACCGGGTCGACCTGATCCAGCCGCTGCCGGCCGGGTTCCCGTCGTTCGACTGGATCGTGCACGCCGCCGGCATCGCCTCGCCGCCGTTCTACCGGGCGCGTCCGCTGGAGACGATCGACGCCAACATCAACGGCCTGCGCAACCTGCTGGAGACGTGCAAGGCCCGCCTCGGCGGCCCGTCTCCCGTCAACGGGTTCCTGTTCTACTCGTCGAGCGAGATCTACGGTGACCCGCCGTCGAGCGAGATCCCGACCGCCGAGGACTACCGCGGCAACGTCTCGTGCACCGGTCCGCGGGCGTGCTACGACGAGTCGAAGCGGTTCGGCGAGACGTTGTGCGTGGTGTTCAGCCAGCAGTTCGGTCTGCCGATCACGGTCGCCCGACCGTTCAACAACTACGGACCCGGCCTGAAGATCACCGACCGGCGGGTCATCCCCGACTTCGCCCGCGACATCCTCGCCGGCCGGGACATCGTCATGCTCTCCAACGGCGGGCCGACCCGGACGTTCTGCTACGTCGCCGACTCGATCGTCGGCTACATCAAGGTGCTCGTGCGCGGGCAGGCCGGCGAGGCCTACAACGTGGGCATCGACCGCCCCGAGCTGTCCGTCGGCGACCTGGCCTCGCTGCTGGTCGACGCCGCCAAGGACCTGTTCGGCTACCAGGGCAAGGTGGTCCGCGGCGTCGCCGACGAGGGCGACGTCTACCTGGTCGACAACCCGGCCCGGCGCTGCCCGAACATCGACAAGGCCCGCACCCAGCTCGACTTCCAGCCGACGGTGCTGCCCGAGGACGGCCTGCGCCGCTCGCTCACCTGGTATCACCACAACCCCGTGGCGGCCGACGCATGAGCCCGGCCGACTCGGCGGTCCCGAGCGTCACCATCGTCGGTGCCGGCTACGTCGGCCTGGTCTCGGGCGCATGCCTCGCAGGCCGCGGCGTCCAGGTGACCTGCGTCGACCTGGACCCGGCAAAGGTCGAGGCGATCAACTCCGGCGTCCCGCCGATCCACGAGGTCGGGTTGCAGGACCTGCTGGCGCGCACGGTGGGCACCACGCTGCGCGCCTCGACCGACCTCGCGGCATCGGTCCGCGACACCGATCTGACGATCATCGCGGTCGGCACGCCGTTCGACGGCTCGACGATCGACCTCACCGCGCTGCGTGGCGCGTCGCGGATGATCGGCGAGGCGCTCAAGGGTCACGACCGGCGCCATACGGTGGTCGTCAAGAGCACCGTCGTGCCCGGCACCACCGAACAGGTGGTCCGTCCGATCGTCTAGGAGACGTCGGGACGCGCGCTCGGCCCGCTGCTCGGCATCGCGATGAACCCCGAGTTCCTCACC
>CAZMHG010000067.1:5023-10262 GCA_964565975.1 uncultured Ilumatobacteraceae bacterium
GAGGGCACGGCGATCGAGGACTTCGAGCGTCCCGACCGGCTGGTCTTCGGCGGGGCCGACGACGCGTCGATCGCCGATCTCGCGGCGCTCTACCAGTCGTTCGACGGCGTCCCGATCGTGCGCACCAACACGTCGACCGCGGAGATGATCAAGTACTCGTCGAACAGCGTGCTGGCGTTGCTGATCTCGTTCTCCAACGAGCTCGCCGCGCTGAGCACCGCGCTCGGCGACGTCGACGCGGCCGAGGTGATGGACGCCCTGCACCAATCGCAGTACTTCAGCCCGCGCATCGAGACCGGCCGCGTGGTGCGTGCCCCGATCACCTCGTTCCTGATGCCCGGATGCGGCTTCGGCGGCAGCTGCCTACCAAAGGACGTCGCCGCGCTGGTCGCTCACGGGCAGGCCCGTGGTGTGCCGATGCGGCTGTTGTCCGACATCCTCACCGTCAACAAGGAACAAGCCGACCGCACCGTCGGGTTGGTGGTCGACAACCTCGGCCGGCCGCTGCAAGGTTCCACCGTCGCCGTGCTCGGTCTGGCGTTCAAGCAGGACACCGACGACGTGCGCGAGACGCCGGCGTTGCCCATCGTGCGCAAGCTGCTCGACGGCGGCGCGTCGGTCGTCGCCCACGACCCGATCGCCACCGACACGTTTCGCCGCCTGCTGAGCGACGACGAGCTCGGCCGGGTGCGCTTCGCCCCGTCGATGCCCGAAGCGGTCGACGGTGCCGACGCGATCGTCGTGGTGACCCGGTGGGACGAGTATCGCGGCCTGGCCGACGAGCTCGCCCGAACCGGCGCCGAGCCCCTGGTGGTCGACGGCAGGCGGCTGCTCGACCCCGGCGCGTTCACCCGCTACGCGGCAATCGGCCGCTGATCGACCGCCCGGCGCGATGACCAGCCGCACGGAGCGATGACCGAACCGCGGACACTCGTCCTCGGGTTGTCCGAGCGGGTCGACTGGCCGGCGATCTCGATCATCCGCGAGTTCGAGTCGGCCGTATGCCGCGCCGAATCCGCCGACTACCTGGCGGTGTCGGTGCGCGCCGGCACGCTCGCTGCCGGCGAAGCCGTGGCGCGCAACGCCGTGCGCCTGCCGAACTGGCACTGGCTCGCCGGTCGAGCGCGGGACGTGTCGCTGCCGAGCGGCTACGACCTGCTCGTCGCGCCGGTGATGTCATTCCGTGACCTGTGGGTGCTCGCCGGGCTCGACCTGTCCCGCGTGGCGACGACCCGCATCTGCTACATCGACGAGATCTGGCCAGGCGACCTACGCCGCTTCGCGGTGTACAAGGACGTCCTCGAGCAGTTCGACGCGGTGTACGTGGCGATCCACCGCACCGTGGCCGAGCTCGGCCCGATGATCTCCACCCCGGTCGCCTGGCTCCCGTCGGGCACCGACGTGCTGCAACGCATGCCACCCGACGCCCAGCAGCGCTGCACCGACGTGATCAGCGTCGGCCGGCGCTGCGCCGTGCAGCACGCCGAGCTGGTCGCCGCCGCCGAGCAGCGCAGCGTGACCTACGCATTCGACAGCCTCGGCGGGCTGTCGCTGACCGACTGGTACGAGCACCGCCTGAACCTCGCCGGGCAGGCCCAGCGGAGCACGTTCTACGTCACCCACCGCGCCAAGTTCGACTCGCCCGAGGAGACCGGCGACGCCGACGAGTTCGGCGGGCGGTTCATGGATGCGATGGCGTCGGGCAACATCCCTATCGGCGACCTGCCGCGCTCGGCCCACTTTCGCGCCTACTTCCCCAGCGTCGACGGCATGGTCCGCCAAGATGCCGGTCAGCCCGGTGTCGTCGACACCGTGCGGGGGCTGCTGGGCGATCCCGACCGGGTGACCGCGATGAGCTCCGCGAACCTTGCCGATGCCCTTGACCGGCACGACTGGTTGCACCGCTGGGCCGAGATCCTCGCCGCGGTCGGGCACTCGCCGACAGCACGGACCACCGAGATCCTCGGTGGCCTGGGCGGACTCGCCGGGCTGGTCCGCAGCGGCCAGCCCACCGGACCAGCCCGAACCGACGTCGCCCAGCTCCTCGGCGTGCGCGCCACCAAGGGGGCCTAGGTGGGCACGCTCACCGTCACCGTGGTCGTGGCCACCTATCAACGGCCGGACGGCATCGCCCGCCTGCTGGGCGGGTTGGCCGCGCAGGACGTCACCGACTTCGACGTGATCGTCGTCGACGACGGCAGCGAGCCTCCCGCGGCGCCGCCCGATCTCGCGCCGCTGGCCGGACGCGTCCGGCTGATCCGCCAGCCCAACGGTGGCCCCGGCAAGGCCCGCGACACAGGAATCCGCCAGGCAACCGGCGAGGTGATCGTCGTGGTCGACGACGACATGGTGGTCCAGCCCGGCTTCGTCAGCGCCCACCGTGCCCGCCACCAGGCCGGAACCGACGTGGCGATCGGCCGCTACCGGGTCATCGGCGAGGGCACCGAACTGCTGCGGTTCCAGATGCAGACCATCGACGACTACTTCGACCGCTGCGAGCGCGACGAGAGCCAGATCGAACCGGCGCGTCTGTCCACCGGCAACGTGTCGTTCCGCCGGGCGCTGTACGAGCGCGTCGGCGGCTTCGACCTGCAGTTGCGCCGCTGCGAGGACAAAGAGCTGGGCCTCAAGTTCGAAGCGGCCGGCGCGGTGTTCGGGTTCGCCGCGGGTGCCGACGCCGAGCACCACGACCGCCCATTGGTGCGCAAGCGCTGGCTCCGCGTCGGCTACGAGTACGGCCAGGCAGACGTGGCGATCAGCCGGCTGCACCCGACGCTGCGCAACGCCAGCCCATGGCACCTGCTGGTGTCGATGCCGCGACCCGTGCAGCGCCTGTTCGAGACCACGATTCGCCACCGCTGGCTGGTCGCGCCGCTCGAGGCGACGAGCGGCCTGACCGGCGAGGTGCTGCGGCGCGTCGGCCTGCGCCGGATCGGGGCGAAGGTCTCGGGGCTCAGCTTCGCGCTGCGCTACTTCGACGGCGTGCGCTCGGCCTACCCCAGCGCAGCTGAGGCACTCGCCGCGCTCGGCGCGTTCCGCTTGTAGCGGCTGAACAGCGCGTCGTTGCGGTCGCGCCACACCGCCACCAGCCAGGTGAGCACGACCGCGGCGATGACGACGAGGTCGCCGCGGCCGTGTTCCCGCCAACTGCTCGGCAGGAGGTGGGAGAAGAACGCCAGGACCGAGATCGCCAGGTAGCACGCCAGGCTGCGCCGGCCGAGCAGCGCCAGCCAGCGCACCACACCGGACAGCCAACCGCTCACCTCGACCTTGGCGACGAACAGGCACAAGAGGAGCACCAGCCCGAGCCCGCCGAGCAGGTTGAACAGCCCGAGGTGAAACTTGCCGACCAGCCCGTACACCTGCTGGCGGACCGACTCGCTCAACCGATCCTGCACGAAGTGGCGGGCCAGCCCGGCGCACAACACCACGGCCGCCGTGGCGGTGACGACCGGCCACGGGCGCCACGCGCGGCGAAGGGCCGTCGCCTGGTTGACGTGCCAACCCACGATCAGGCCGGCGGTGAACAGCGCCTGCCAGGCCAGGGCAGCGAACGGCGAGAGCATCCACCGCCAGTCGTGGACGAGGTGCGACAGCACGTACAGGCCGGCGCTGATCGCGGCGACCGCCCAGGTCCGGCCGGAGCGCAACAGCGGCGCATAGACGAACCCGGTCAGGGCCAGGAAGATCACGTACATCGGCAGGATGTTGACGTTGTCCGGCATCAGCCGGAAGGTGACGACGTCCCACAGCTGGCGGGCCACCGACTGGCGGACGAACGCTTCGCTGAGCAGCGACGAGCGCCGCGTCGCGGCGTTGATCAGGACGATGCCGATCACGACCGCCCAGTGGCCGACGAGCAGCAGGCCGATGCGGCGGAGCGCGGCGCGGCGGGTCTCGGACAGTGGCAGCCCCTTGGCGACGCGGCGGCGCTCGACGATGCCGAGCACGAAGCCGGCAAGGGTGACGAAGCCGTGTGCACCGTCGAGCACCAGCAGCTGGTGCGTCCCCTCGGACAACAGCGACGGTTCGGCTAGGTGCAGGGTGAGCATCGACAGGATGCACAGACCGCGCGCTGCGTCGACGTACGCCAGCCGGCCGGTTCGGACGGGTGCGGGAAGGGCATCGTCAGCCACGTGCACTGCCTTTCAGATCGAGCACGGCGATGGCGCTCGGCGGTACGTCGATCGTGACCGCCCCCTGCTTGGCCGTAGCGGTCTGCGAACGGAACCCGCCGGGGTCGCCGTCGTACACGTAGCCCGCCGCCGTGACCGCCGACGCCAGCGAAGGGCATGAGCTCAGGTCGATCGTCAGGTCGGTGGCCGCGTCACCCGAGCGGTTGATCACCACCAGGACCTGGTGCGTGCCCGAGACGTCCGTCGACGCGAACACCGACAGGTCGCCTCGCCCGCCGCCCGGCACCGTGACCGGCAGCGACCGGTCGAGGAACGTGCCACCCCTGCCGTCGAAGTTGCGGAACGCGCGGAACGCCCAGTACACCGGCGAGCGGTCCGGCGGGTACGTCCAGTAGTAGGCGGCGTACACCCCAAGCCTGCCGAACTGGCCGAGCGCCTCGGCCTGGGCCAATGCGCCGGAGATGTGCCCTTCCGCGCCGAAGGAGTACTCGCCGATCGAGATCTTCAGGCCCGGGTCGTGCTTGTCGATCCACTGCCGCAACCGCGGGATCAGCTGGATCGGCTGTTTGATCCACGACTCGTCGACATAGGTGGGGTCCCACAGCGCACGTGTCGAGCGCAGCCGCAGTGCCACGGTGGCCGCGTCGACCCGGCCGTCACCGCCGGCGTACACGCCGTCACCCTGTGGGTAGAAGTGCACGTCGAGCACGTCGAGCAGCTTGACACGGTGCTGCTGCTCGTAGGCGTGGACCTGATCGAGGTACCACTCGATGAACGACCGGCCGTTGCTCGCCTTGCGATCGGGCCCGTCCTCGTAGCCGTTCTCCGCGTCGAGGCCGGAGTACAGGTAGGCGGACCACCCCCACGAGGATGGGCCAGCGATCAGGGCCGTCGGGTCGGCGGCGCGGATCGCGGTGGCGTAGGCGACGGTCGTGTCGAACAGCTCCTGCTGGCCGAGCGGTTTCGTGCGCACGTCTCGGTGGGTGTCGCTCCACAGCTCGGGTTCGTTGTCGAGGAAGTACATCGTCGGCGCCGGTTTGCCTTCCTTCGCCGCCAGCGCGGTCATCGACGCGACCCATGCCGTGGCCGACGCCGGTGTGGAC
>CAZMHG010000068.1:0-7483 GCA_964565975.1 uncultured Ilumatobacteraceae bacterium
GGACCGCACGACTACCACGAGCCGGAGCTGCCCCCACCACCGCCACCCCCCACGCTGCCGCCGGAGAAGCCGCCACCGCCGCCGCCCCAACCGCCACCGCCGCCGCCACCACCGCCGCCGGTGCCCTGCGGCGCCGGGCGGTGCGTCGACGTGGAGATGATCGGGCCGGCGTTCCAGATCACCAGCGGACCGGAGTGGAGCTCCTGGGGCGGGACGATGCTCGACGCGGCCATCGCCCGCTGCCAGGTGTCGGCCTCGCCGAGCGCCACCGCCCAGCCGGAGTACTCGCGCAGCACGCCGTGCTGCCAGGCCCACTCCACGTGCCGGGCCTCGCTGGCGTGCAGGAACCGGCGAAACGACTCGGTCCGTAGGGCCAGCGCCGAGCCGATCGCGGTACGCGCCGGCAGCAACGAGTGGTACATCACGGCCGCGGCGACACCGGACACCACCGCGGCGAACACCAGTGCCGTACCCCAGCCGTTGAAGTGGTGCACCAACGCCGAGACCGTCGCGCCGGCGGTGAACAGCAGCCACACACCGAGCACGGCGAGGAACATCGCGCTGCGGGCGATGCCCGACGGCCGCGGCGAGAAGCGCTTCCAGAACCCGCTCGCCGCGAGCGCTTGTTGTTGATCGCCGCGCGCCGCGGCCCACGCCCTGGCGAAGTCTGCGTCGTACGACCCGAAGGTGACCGTGGTACGCCCGGCGAAGGCCTGCGCGACTAACTCGGCGTCCAGCCCGGTCGCCTGGTCGGCCTTGGTCCCGAGCCGCATCGTGGTCGACCCGTCGCTTTGCTCGAAGTCGACGACGTCCTGCGCGGCGAGCCCGCTGAACCACGCGCTGACGGTCTCGTTGGACAGCTTCTCGGCGAGCAGCGCGGCGCCCTCCCACGGGGCGATTCCCTTCGGCGGGACGAACTCGACGGTGGCCATCCGGGCCAGCTGGTGGTCGGTGACGAGGCGCGTCGACGCCGGCGGGCCGATCCGGCTGGACGCGGGGCTCTTCGGCGGGCGCTCGCCGGCCGGTGGAGCGTCCCCCGCAGCCCGCGGCCCCATTGGCGGCGGCAGATCCGACGCCGGCCCGCCGTACGCCGCGTCGGCCGCGCCGCCGCCGGCGACCTCGTTGCGCCCGATCGTGCGCGCGTAGGCGAAGACGAGCAGTGCGGTGATTCCGCCGACGCCGAGCATCGCCGCGGCGATGTCGGGCCGCAACGAGGCGCGGCGCTTGGGGATCGCCGGCACCGGCACGTCGGCTGCCGCCGGCCGAGCCGTGATCGTGCCGCCGATCGTGATGCCCTGTCCGACCGCCAGCGGCTCGATCACCGCCTGGTATGCGCCGGCACCGCCGATCGTGGTGGGCGCCAGCGCGCAGCCGCCGAACGACCCGCTGGTGCCGACGCTGCACTGGGTGTCGGCAAGCGTCAGTCCGGTGACGATCACCGTGAACTTCTTGGTCGGCAGGGTCTCCGGATTCCTCGGGTCGCCGATGATGTCGAGCGCCAGGAGGTTGGCGGCAAGCCCCGGCAGGGTGGGGTCGAGGGCGCGGGGCAGGGTGTAGGACAGGACGTAGCGATGCTGCCCGGTCACCTCCACGTCCGGGTCGCCGACACGGATCTGCGTGTCACCACCGATCAGTCGGACGGTGCTGAGCGTCGCCGGCGCATCGGGAGAGCTGGCGTCCACGTCGGTGGGCGTGCCGAAGTCGTCTGGGATGATCCGTTGGTACCCGTGCCGGTTGGCGGTGCCGAAGTCCTCGTCGACGTACTCGGTGATCCGGAGTCCGGTCTCGCCGACCGGACGGACGACGACGGTCTTGGCGTCGAAGCGCTCCTCGGTCTGGCGGCTGAACAGTCCGAAGAGCCCGAGCAGGCTCGACCCGGCGACGGTTGCGGCGACCGCGAGGTGCCGGACCGGGCTGACGCCTTGCAGCTTTGGCATGGGCCCGATTGTGTCAGGCGCGCAGCGCCTCGACGGGATGGGTCCGGCTCAGTTCACGCAGCGCCATCGCGGCGATGGCGTGGCCATGGCGCGCTGCTTCGACCGGGTCGAGCCGGTCGAGCAGGCCGCCGATCATCCCTGCGGCGAACGCATCACCCGCACCGGTGGTGTCACGCACGGCACCGAGGTCGGCGGCGGGCACCTCGGCCGTGCTGGTCGCTCCCGACGCCTCGGTCACCGTCACGCGCGCCGGCGACGGACCGTGCTTGACCACCGTCACCCGGGCACCGATCCGGGCCAGGCCGTCGTCGCTCAACACGTCGGCCTCGAGGGTGTTGACCAGCAGCAGTTCGGGGGCGGTGCTGGCGATCACCTCAACGGCGGCCGCGACGCCGAACGTCGTGAGCAGCCCGCTGGACGACGCGTCGACGCTGACCTTGATGCCGCGCTGGTGCGACCACGTCACCACCTGCCGGATCGCCGCGTCCATCGGAGCGCGCAACAGCCCGTACGCAGGGACGTGCAGCCAGTCGACACCGTCGAGCCAGGCCATGCGCGGCTCGACCAGCTGGCGGCTGGCGCCCGGATCGGGCAGCATCGTGCGCTCGCCATTGGCGTCGACCATGCAGATGACCGTCCCGGTCCGCCCGCGACGGCGCACCGCGACGTCGACGCCGTCTGCGGCGAGCTGGTCGATCAGCATCCGCCCGGCCGCATCGTCGCCGACCTGGCCGATGAACCGGGCATGACGGTTGTCGAACACGACGGCATCGACGGCGACGTTGGCTGCGCTGCCGCCACGGCGGCGGAGGATGATCGCGTCGGTGTCCGAGGCGATCGCCAGCGGACTGGCCACGTGGACGACCACGTCCTCGACGAGGTCACCGATGGTCGCGAGCACCGCGTCACGCTACCGAGCGGGCGGTTGCGCCTCGTCAGCAGGCTGCGCGCACGATCGGGTACGGGTTGACCGCAGCACCACCACCGGGGCGGAACTCGAAGTGCAGGTGCGGGATCGGGGCGTTGCCGGTCATGCCGACGTATCCGATCAGCTGGCCACGCTGCACCCGGCCCGGCGAGCCGGCCCAGCCCTGGAGGTGCGCGTAGTAGTAGGTGTTGCCGTCGTCGCCGTAGACGTAGGCGACGTTGCCGCCGAGGCGATTGGTGTCGAAGCGCACCCGGCCGCTGACGACGGCGACCACGTGCGTGCCTGCCGGGCTGATCATGTCGACGCCCTTGTGCCGGCGACCGCCCGAGCGCGCCGCGCCCCACGTGTCGGTGAAGGCCGTCGGTCCGTCGACTGGGCAGGCGATGTTCGCCCGTGGCGGGCGGGTGCTCGGCGTCGGCGGCTTGGGCACCGTCGACCTCGGTCGGGTCGAGCGCGGCACCGTGCTGCGCGGGCGCGTCGGGCGCGGCGCGGTGGTCGCGGTCGGCCGGCGGGTCGTCGCTGTCGGCCGGCGGGTCGTCGCGGTGGGTCGGCGGGTCGTCGGCGTCACTCGCCGGGTCGTCGCGGTCACCCGCCGGGTCGTCGCGGTCGGCGGGCGCGTCGTCGCCGTCACCCGCCGAGTCGTCGCGGTCGGCCGGCGCGTCGTCGCCGTCGCCCGCCGGGTTGTCGGGGTCGTCCGGATCACGCTGGTGCGCGTGGTCGCGGTGGTCCGTGGCCGGGCCGCGCCGCGGCCACCCTGCGTGCCGGGGGTCGGTGTGGTCGCCCGCGTGGTGGGGACGGTGGTGGACGCGTTGCGCGCCGCCAACCGCCGGCGGTAGGCCGCCTGGACCTCGGCCTGGCGGAGCTTGGTGTACTCCGCCTGCAGCGCGGCGACCCGCCGCTGCACCTCGGGCATCACTGCCGCCAGGCTGCCGGCGGCGCGCTCCCGGCGCGACCGCAGCTGGGTCAGCCGCTGCTGCTCGGCGGCGAGCGTGGACCGGATCTGCTCGTACGCCTCCTCGTCGGCGGCCCCGATCTGCATCGCCTGGCCGACGAGCGCATCGCGCTGCAGCCGATCCATCGGATTATCCGCCAGGATCACCGGCGCCGGGCCACCCGACGTGAACCGTTCGATGACGAGCTGCGTCAGCCGGGCGGCCGCGGCGCTCTGGCGGGCCGACTCCAGATCGACACGGCGGTTGACCACGGCGATCTCGGCGGCGACGTCCTCGAGCGCGTCACGCGCCGCGGTCCACCGACCGGCTGCGTCGTCGGCGGCGGTCTGAAGGCGCACGATCTCGGCGGCGACCTGATCGGCGGTCAGCGCCCGGGCCGGCGGCGACCACTCGCCGAGCGCGGCGATCGCCGCCAGCATGGCGATCGCCAGCACACCGAGACGGCTGGGCAGCCGTCTCGAATGTTGCGATTCCATGACGGAACAGTATCGCGTCCGTCATGTTGGGATGACGTCAGCGGCTGGCGGCCTCGGCGATCCCGCGGGCGACCAGGACACGGGCGAGGTGAGCGCGGTACACCGGGTCACCGTTCAAGTCGGTGGGCGGCGACATGCCCTCGGCGGCGTGCGCCGCGGCGTCGACGGTGCCGCTGCCGCCGGCCAGCGCGGCTTCCACCGCCGCGTTGCGCGTGGGCGCCATCGACATGTTGACCATCGCGACGCGCGGCGTGGACCCCAGCTGGACGGCGCAGCCGACGATCGCCCAGTCCTGGGCGCGGCGGTTGAACTTCTGGAAGCTCCACCCGCCGACGGCCTTGGGGACGCGGATCTCGGTGAGCAGCTCGTCGGCGCCGAGCGACGTCTCCATGAACCCCTGGAAGAAGTCGGCGGCGTCGATCTGCCGTGCGCCGCCCGGGCCGGTTGCCACCAGGGTGGCGCCGAGGGCGAGGATCGCGGCGGGCGAGTCGGACGCCGGGTCGCTGTGCGCCAACGACCCGCCGATCGTGCCGCGATGGCGGACCGCAGGGTCGCCGACCAACGACGTGGCGTAGGCCAGCAGCGGCGCAGCCTCCTGGACCAGCGCGCTGTGCTCGATGTCGTGATGTCGGGTCAGCGCACCGATTGCCAGGTGGTCGCCCTGGTCGCGGATGTACGACAGGTCGCTGACGCGTCCGATGTCGATCAGCACGCCAGGGGTCGCCAGGCGCAGCTTCATCAGCGGGATCAGGCTGTGCCCGCCGGCCAGCAGCTTGGCGTCGTCGCCGTACTGCCCGAGTGCGGCGATGGCCGCGTCCGCCGAGTCGACGGTGACGTAGTCGAACGACGCGGGGATCATGACGCACCTCCCTGCTTCGCCGCGTTGAGCGTTCGCCACACCGTCTGCGGGCTGGCCGGCATCGGCATGTCGGTGATCCCGTACGGGCTGAGGGCGTCGCAGATCGCGTTGATCACCGCTGCCGCGGAACCGATCGTGCCGGCTTCACCGACCCCCTTCACACCGAGCGGGTTGCTGGTCGACGGGGTGCAGGTGAACCCGGTGACGATGCTCGGCACCTCGGCTGCGGACGGCACGAGGTAGTCCATCAGCGAGGCGTTCTTGATCGTGCCGTCCTCGTCGTAGGTGACGCCCTCCCACAACGCCTGGGCGACACCCTGGACGATCCCGCCGTGCACCTGACCCTCGACGATCAGCGGGTTGATCTGGTTCCCGCAGTCGTCGACGGCCGTGTAGCTGCGCAGGCGTACGTGCCCGGTGTCCTCGTCCACCTCGACCACGGCGACGTGCGTGCCGAACGGAAAGGCGAAGTTCGGCGGATCGAAGGTCATCTGCTCCTGCAGGTTCGGCTCCATCCCGTCGGGCAGGTTGTGCGCGGTGAACGCCCCGAAGGCGACCGCCTGGATCGGGGTCGACCGGCTCGGCGAACCGATGACCGAGAACGACCCGTTGACGAACTCGAGGTCGTCGGGGTTGGCCTCCATCTGGTGGGCGGCGATCAGCTTGGCCTTCTCGACGACCTTGTCGCAGGCCATCGCGATGGCGATGCCACCGACCGCCAGCGAACGCGACCCGTAGGTGTCCAGGCCGAGCGGGCTGATCGCCGTGTCGCTGTGCAGCACCGTCACGTCGGCCGGGTCGACGCCCAGCTTGTCGGCGACGATCTGCGACCACGTGGTCTCGTGTCCCTGACCGTGCGGGGTGGAGCCGGACACGACCTCCACCTTGCCGGTGGGCAGCATGCGCACCACCGCGTGCTCCCAGCCGCCGGCTCCGTAGTTCAGCCCGCCAAGGGCGCGGCTGGGCGCGAGACCGCAGATCTCGACGTAGGTGCACAGGCCGATGCCCAACTGGACGGTGTCGCCCCTGGCCCGCCGGTCGGCCTGCTCGGCACGAAGGGCGTCGTAACCGGCGGCGGCAAGCGCCTGGTCGAGGTTGGGTCCGTAGTTGCCGCTGTCGAAGACCAACGTGGACGCGACGGCAAGGTTCTCGAACGCCTGGCCACCGGCCAGGTAGTTGCGGCGGCGGATCTCGACCGGGTCGACACCGACCTTGGCGGCGAGCATGTCCATCGCCCGCTCGATCGCGTAGCTCGCCTCCGGGCGGCCGGCGCCGCGGTACGCGTCGGTCGGGGTGAGGTTGGTGAACCACCCGTCGCAGGTGAAGCCGAACGCAGGCACGTCGTACACGCCGGTGTACAGGAAGCTGCCGAGCAGCGGCACGCCGGGGGTGATCAGCGTCATGTACGCGCCCATGTCGGCGTCGATGTGCACCCGGCAGCCGAGCAGCCTGCCCTGGTCGTCGGCGGCGAGCTCGATCTTCTGCAGCTGGCCGCGGCCCTGATGGGTGCTGAACGCCGCCTCGCTGCGCGTCTCGGTCCAGCGCACGGCACGGCCCAGCTTGTTGGCCAGGGCGACGGCGAGCATCTCGTCGGGGTTGATGTTCAGCTTGGCGCCGAACCCGCCGCCCACGCTCGGGGCGACGACGCGGATCTTGGCCTCGCTGATGCCGGTGGTCGCGGCGACCATCACCTTGAGGATGTGCGGGACCTGCGTGCTGCTGTACAGGGTGACGTCGCCGCCGTATGGGGACGGCACGGCCAGCACGCCGCGAGGCTCCATCGCCACGGGGATCAGGCGCTGCTGGACGAAGGTGCCCTGAACGACGTGGGTCGCTGCGGCGAACGCCGCGTCGAGCGCGGCCGGGTCGGGGATCAACGGCCAGCGATAGGCCTTGTTCGTGGCCAACTCGCTGTGCGCCTGGACGCGGTCGGCGACCGCCGCCTCGAGCGACCCCACGGCGGGCAACTCGTCGACGTCGACCTGGACCGCGGCAGCGGCGTCGGCCGCGCCGTAGCGGGAGTCGGCGAGGACCACGGCGACGATCTCGCCGAGGTGATGGATCTCGCCCACCGCAGTGGGGTAGTGGGCCGGGTTGACCATGTCCGGCGTGACGGGCCAGGCGCAGGGCAGTGGTGCGCCCCCCAGGCCCATGCCCTGCAGCTGTTCGCCGGTGTACACGGCGAACACGCCGGGCATCGCCTCGGCCGCCGAGACGTCGATGTTGCTGATCGTGCCGTGGGCGACCTGGGCGCGGACCATGCCCATCCACAGCTGGCCGGTGACCTGGATGTCGTCGACGAACTTGGCCTCGCCGGTGAGCAGACGCGG
>CAZMHG010000068.1:7493-10260 GCA_964565975.1 uncultured Ilumatobacteraceae bacterium
CGCTTCATCGGGGTGCCGATGGCGGTCATGAGACACCTCCTGCGCAGGCCAGCACGGCCTTGACGATGTTGTGGTAGCCGGTGCACCGGCACAGGTTGCCCTCCAGGCCGTGGCGAACCTGCGATTCGGTGGGGCTGGGGTTCTCGGCCAGCAGCGAGGTCGCCGCCATCACCATGCCCGGCGTGCAGAACCCGCACTGCAGCCCGTGGCAGTCGCGGAACGCCTGCTGCATCGGGCCGAGCCCATCGGCGCCGGCGAGACCCTCGATGGTGGTGATCTCGGCACCACGCGCTTGCACGGCCAGGACGGTGCACGACTTGACGCTCTCGCCGTCGAGGTGCACGGTGCACGCACCGCACGACGACGTGTCGCACCCCACGTTCGTGCCGGTGAGGCCAAGCGTGTCGCGCAGCAGGTGGACCAGCAAGGTGCGTGGCTCCACGTCGGCGCTGACAGCCCGCCCGTTGACGGACAGTTCGATCTTCATGCGCGTCCCCCTCGCCGGCCGGGAGCTGGGCCCTGCCGGGCAGCCGCCAGTGTCGCACACCGCGCCGGCCAGAATGTCCGGCGTGCCTTCCGCCGACGCCGCGCCCGGACCCGACGCCGCTCTCGATCAGGACATCCGCCTGCTCGGCCGCCTGCTCGGCGACGTGATCAGCGATCACGCAGGGCCGCAGGTGTTCGACGTGGTCGAGTCGCTGCGCCGCACGGCCGTCGAGCGGCGCCGGGCCGGCACCAACGGGATGGACGTGCTGGCCACCGAGCTCGCCGGCATGCCAAGCGACCTGGCCAACCACGTGATCCGCGCCTTCAGCTGGTTCTCGCTGCTGGCGAACATCGCCGAGGACGTGCACCACGCCCGGCGGCGGCGGTTCCACCGACAGGCCGGGTCGGCGCCCCAGCCGGGCAGCCTGGCGTACACCGTCGCCGCGCTCGGCGCCCGAGGGTTGTCCCACGCCCAGGTCGCCGAGGTGCTCGCCGACGTCGAGGTCAGCCCGGTGTTCACCGCCCACCCCACCGAGGTGCGCCGGCGCACGATCGTGGACACCCAGCACGCGATCTCGGATCTGCTCAAGATCCGTGACCGGTTGCAGCAGACCGACGCCGAGCGCGTGCAGTGGGAGGACGAGTTGCGCCTGCACATCCTCGCGCTGTGGCAGACGGCGATCCTGCGGCTGTCCAAGCTGCGGGTGCGCGACGAGATCCGTGAAGGACTGCGCTACTACGAGCTGTCGCTGCTCGGGCAGATCCCGGCGCTGCAGGCCGATGTCGCCGGCCGGGTCGCCGGGCTCGACCCCGATCGCGTCGCCCGGCCGGTGATCCGCATGGGCTCGTGGATCGGCGGCGACCGGGACGGCAACCCGTTCGTCACCGCCGACGTGCTGGCCGACGCCACGAACAGCCAGGCGACGACCGCCCTGCGCCATCACCTCGGCCGGCTGCAGTCGTTGTCGGTCGAGTTGTCGATGTCGTCGCGGCTGGTCACGCCGACCGCCGAGTTGGTCGGGCTGGCCGCGCAGGCCCAGGACCATTCGCCGTTTCGCGCCGACGAGCCCTACCGCCAGGCGTTGCGCGGCATGTACGCGCGCCTCGCGGCCACCGCCCTGGCGCGGGTCGGTCACGTGCCCGGGCCGCCACCGCACGCCGTGCTTCCCGCCTATGCCGAGCCCGCCGAGCTGAGCGCCGACCTCGCCGTGGTCGACGCCTCGCTGCGCTCGCACGGTGCTGCCAGGGTGGCCGAGGCGATGATCGCCCCGCTGCGGACGGCGGTCGAGGTGTTCGGGTTCCACCTGTGCACCATGGACATCCGCCAGAACAGCGACGTCCACGAACGCGTGGTCGCCGAACTGTTGGCCAAGGCGCACGTCACGGCCGGATACGCCGCACTGGACGAGGCCGACCGTGTCGCCGTGCTGACCGCCGAGCTGGCCTCGCCGCGCCCGCTCGTCAGCCGCGCCGTGGCGTACACCGCGGAGACCGACGACGAGCTGGCGATCTTCGCCACCGCGGCCGACGCGGTCGGCCGGCTCGGCGCGGCGGCGATCCAGCATGCGGTGATCTCCAAGTGCCAGTCGGCCAGCGACGTCCTCGAAGTCGCCGTGCTGCTGCGCGAGATCGGCCTGTGCGTGCCCGGCGAGCTGCCCCGGCTGGCGTTCGACATCACCCCGCTGTTCGAGACGATCGACGACTTGCACCGTGCGCCGGCGGTGATCGACACCCTGCTGTCCATCCCGCAGTACCGGGCGTGGCTGCGCGCCTGCCGAGGCGACCTGCAAGAGGTGATGCTCGGGTACAGCGACAGCAACAAGGACGGTGGCTACCTGACCTCGAACTGGTCGGTGTATCGCGCACAGCGCGACATCGTCGCGGTGACCGACCGCCACGGTGTGCGCCTGCGGTTCTTCCACGGCCGCGGTGGCACGGTCGGCCGTGGTGGCGGCCCGAGCTACGAGGCGATCCTCGCCCAGCCCGCCGGCGCGGTGCAGGGCTCGTTGCGGCTCACCGAGCAGGGCGAGGTGATCGCCGCGCGCTACGCCGACCCGGACCTCGCCCGGCGCAGTCTGGAGTCGCTGGTCTGCGCCGCGGCCGAGGCCACGGCGGCACCGTCGGGAACCGAGCTGGACGCCGAGTTCCAGGAGGCGATGGAGCAGCTGAGCGCGGCCTCGTACCACGCCTACCGCGCGCTGGTCTACGGCACCGACAGCTTCGCCCCGGTGTTCCGTGCCCTCACGCCGATCGGCGAGATCAGCACGCTCAACATCGGCAG
>CAZMHG010000069.1:0-6122 GCA_964565975.1 uncultured Ilumatobacteraceae bacterium
CTTCAGGCTGTCCTCGGACTCGTAGCAGAACTGGAAGTTGCTCGGCTCGTCGCACGCCTCGGCGACGGCCTGGCACAGCTCGACCGCGCCCGTGCCGCCGTCGGTGAAGTGCGTGGACACGGCGACCCTTGCGCCGAGCGACGCGGCGATGTCCTTGATCGCCTGGTGCTCGCTCGGGTGGTCGCCGGGGAAGGCGTTGATCGCCACGACCGGGGACACGCCGTGCAGCTTGACGTTCTCGATCTGCTTGATCAGGTTGGCCGCGCCGGCATGGACGTCGTCGGGGTTCTCGGCCAGCAGCGCCTCGGGCAGCGGCTTGCCGGCGACGATCTTGAACTTGCCACTGTGCGCCTTGAGCGCCCGGACGGTGGCGACCAGGACCGCTGCGTCGGGAGCCATGCCGGAGTTGCGGCACTTGATGTTGAAGAACCGCTCGGCACCCATGTCGGCGCCGAAGCCGGCCTCGGTCACCAGGTAGTCGCCGCAGCGGCTGCCGATCAGGTCGCCGACGATCGACGAGTTGCCGTGGGCGATGTTGCCGAACGGGCCGGCGTGGACGATGACCGGCGTGTGCTCGAGCGTCTGCAGCAGGTTCGGCTTGAGCGCCTCGCGCATGATCACGGCCATCGAGCCGGCGGCCTGCAGTTGCTCGGCGGTGACGGGCTGGTCGTCCTTCGTGTAGCCGACGACGATCCGGCCGAGGCGCTCGCGCAGGTCGTGAAGGCTGGTCGCCAGGGCCAGCACGGCCATCACCTCGCTCGACGCGGTGATGTCGAAACCTGTCTGACGGGGTACGCCGTCCATGCGCCCGCCGAGGCCGACGATGATGTTGCGCAGCGCCCGGTCGTTGACGTCGAGGACCCGCCGCCAGGTGATGTTGCTCTGCTCCAACCCGAGGGCGTTGCCCTGGAACAGGTGGTTGTCGACCACCGCGCTGAGCAGGTTGTGCGCCGCGGTGACGGCGTGGAAGTCCCCGGTGAGGTGCAGGTTGAGCAGCTCCATCGGGATCACCTGGCTGTAGCCGCCGCCGGCCGCGCCACCCTTGATGCCGAAGGTCGGACCCATGCTCGGCTGGCGCAGGCTGAGCACGGCGCGCTTGCCGATGTGGCTCATGCCCTGGCCGATGCCCACCGAGGTGGTGGTCTTGCCCTCGCCGAGCGGGGTCGGGGTGATCGCCGTGACGACCACGTACTTCGCCTTCGGGCGGTCGGCCAGCTCCTCGATCGCCTCGAGGCGGATCTTGGCGACGTCGTCCCCGTGCGTTTCCAAAAGATGGCGTCCAAGACCCATCTCGTCGGCGATCTCGACGATCGGTTTCGGGGCGACGGAACGGGCGATGTCGAGGTCAGACGGGAACGGCATAGTGATATATCATGCCATCCGGCGAACCCCCCGCAGAACGCGGACCGGCGCCACCCGAGTGCAGGTGTCGTGGCGCACCTGCCGGTGCCGTGCCGCAGGTGCTGACGGCGGGTCGGCGGGCGCGGGTCAGCGAGCCGGTGCGCCGGGCTGGTACGTGGCCAGGTCGTCCAGGACGGCGACGAGGCGGTCGAGCGGGGTGCGCGGGTCGATCACGCAGACACGCAGGCAGGGTTCGCCCTTCCACGACGTGGGGACCACGAGCACGACACCTTCACGGGCGCGCTGGTGGCTCCAGCGGCGGTAGTCGTCCAGCGTCCAGCCCTGACGGGTGAACAGCACGACGCTGAGCATCGGCTCGACGAGCAGTTGGAACGACGGGTGGCGGTCGACGGCCTGGGCAAAGGCGTGGGCGACGTTGATCCCGGCCTCGACGGCGTCCGCGTATGCCGCGGTGCCGTAGGTCGCCAGCCCGAACCACAACGGCAGGCCGCGCACGCGCCGCGACAGGTGGTAGGCGTAGTCGGCCGGGTTCCACTCGCCGTGGTCGATCGCCTCGAGGTAGTCGGCATGCTGCGCGTGGGCCGCGGCGGCGAGCGTGGGTTCGCGGTACACCAGCGCTGCACAGTCGTACGGGACGAACAGCCACTTGTGCGGGTCGACGCCGAAGCTGTGCGAGCGTTCGATGCCGGCGAACAGGTGCCGCGTGCTCGGCGCGCACAGGGCGGCCAGCCCGTAGGCGCCGTCGACGTGCAACCACAGATCGGACTCCTCGCACACCGTGGCGATCTCGTCGAGCGGATCGACCATTCCGGCGTTGGTCGTCCCGCCGGTGGCGATGACGGCGAACACCGTGTGGTCGTGGGCCGCGTCGATCGCCGCTCGCAGCGACGGCGAGCGCATCCGGCCGCGCTCGTCGGTGTCGACCTCGACCACGTCCACGTCCATGACGCGCGCTGCCGCACGGGCCGACGAGTGCACCTCGCGGGTCGCCGTCACGGCCAACCGCTTGGTCCGCCCGTACTTCTGCAGGTGCGCATGGCGGGCGGTGACCAGTGCGGAGAGGTTCGCCGCCGATCCACCGCTGACGAACGTGCCGCCGGCCGCCGGGGGATACCCGGCGAGGTCGGACAGCCAGCGCAGCGCCTGGTTCTCCGCGGCGATCGCACCGGCGCCGGCCTCCCAGTACCCGCCGAAGATCGACGCCGCGCTGACCACGAGGTCGAACGCGGTGGAGGCGACGCTCGGCGCGGCGGGTACGAACGCCAGGTTCATCGGGTCGTCGAGCGGTCGGCACGCCGGCAGCAGGACGTCACGGAACAGTCGCAACGCCTCGTGGCCACCGACCCCTGCGGGGCTGATCACCCCGGCCAGCTGGGCCTGCAGCTCGTCGGCGGGGACGGCGCCCCACGTGGTGTCCTTGCGGAGCCGCATCCGTTCGATCGCGTAGCCGATGACCGACTGGGCGACGAGCTCGGCCCCCTGATCCCAGCGGTGCATCGAGTCGTGCATCAGCCCGCCCGGAGTGCCCGCCACAGGGCGCGGTACGACGGGTACTCGATCGTCTCGTCCAGGTAGCCCGCAGCGTGCAGCTCGCGGTGCAGCACCGGCAGGTTGCGGAACGGCACGCCGGCGTCGACGTGATGCGCCATGTGGAAGCCGATGTTGAACGGCACGAGCAGGAACTGCGCCGTGGGGTGCTGGCGCACCGAATGGGTGCTCTGGCGGCGGTCCTTGCTGCGCATCATCCCGCCGTGCTCGGCGATCGAGCGCAGCCGGTTGATCACCCGCCACGAGGTCAGGAACGGCAGCACCCAGCACAGCGGATACAGCCACCAGTGTCCGCTGACGGTGGCGATCGCCAGCAGCACGACCTGGACGAGGAGGATCTTGGCGACCGTCCGGCGGACGCGTTGCTCGCCCGCCCGCAGACCGCCCAGGAACTGGGCCATCAGCCGGCCCCCGGTGCGGCCGGTGGCGTCGCGCCACAGCTTGCGCCGGAAGCTGGCCGGGCTGATCGGGTACCCGGCGTACAGCGGGATGTCCGGCTCGTTCGGCCCGAACTCGTCACGGTGGTGCGCCATGTGCACTCGGCGGTACGCGTCGGTCGAGGTGACCGATGGATACCCGAGCAGCCACCGCCCGACCAGGTCGTTGGCGCGCTGGTTGGAGAACAGCAGACGGTGCGCGGCCTCGTGCATCAGCGAGGCGAGTTGGGCGTGGGCACGCCCCATCAGCACGATCACCGGTAGCCAGCTCCAGGGCGCCCACACGACGGCGGCGACCATCAGGGCGACGATCTGCAGCCACGTGCCCACGACCGACAGCGCGTTGCGCCACGACGGGATGCGGCGCAGCTCCTCGCGAAACGCAGGGACGGGGCGGCCTTCCGGGGTCAGCCGGAAGCCGGCGCGCACCTCGGGCAGCGCCGGCGGAACCATCCCGCCCAGGCCGCGCTCGGCGGCGACGGCAGGGCTACCAGCCACGGGCGACCCATGCGGCGAGATGCGGCCGCTCGTTGGCGATCGTGGTGTCCACGCCGTGCCCGGGCATGACGACGGTGTTCTTCGGCAGGGTGAACAGCTTGGTGTCGATCGAGTGGACGATCGTGGCGAAGTCGCCGCCTGGGAACTTCGTCGCTCCGGGGCCACCGGGGAACAGCGTGTCGCCGCTGAACAGCACGGGCGCGCCGGCAACCTTGAAGCTGACCGAGCCCTCGGTGTGACCGGGAGTGTGGATCGCTTCCAGACGCAGCCGGCCGACCTCGATCACCTCGGCGTCGTCGATGAACACGTCGTAGCCGACGTCGGCCAGGCGCGGCGCGTCGGCTGCGGTGACCCCGACCTGGTAGCCGGCCTCGCGCATCTCCACCACCGCACCGATGTGATCGTGATGACCGTGGGTCTCCAGGATCCGGCGCACGTTCAGCCGCTCGGCCAGTTGCAGCAGCCGGCCGTGTTCGTTGGCGGCGTCGATTAGAACCGATTCGCCGGTGTCCCGGCAGCGCAGCACGAAGACGTTGTTGGCGAACGGGCCGACGACCAGCCTGTGGATCTCCAACCGGTGGTCGGCCCAGTGCAACGTGGTCACGAGGTCAGGCTACGCCCGGCTGCAATGGCACCCCGTCGGGCCGCCGATGCCCGCGACGCCGGGGTGCTAGCACCAAGGTCCACTTTCGCCCGGAGCAGCGTGCGTAGTTCACTCGTGGGCATGAAGCGCATGCTGCCCTCCGTGATGATCGTTGCGGTCGTGACCGCGACGGGTGCCGCAGCAATTGCCGGGGCGTCCTCGTTGAGCACCAAACCCCCGGCGTTGTTCGTCACCAATGGCGACGGTGTCTCCGGGCACCCGGAGGTGGTCGGCTCCAGTTCGACGACCACCACGACCCGCCCCACCGCGGCGCTTTCGGCGCCGGAGACGTCGAGCACCACGCAGACGACGACCCGGCCGAGCACCAAGACGAGCACGAGTACCAAGACGAGCACGAGCACGAAGACGAGCACGAGCACCAAGACGAGCACGAGCACGAAGTCGACGGAGACATCGGTGAAGCCGTCCGCATCGACCGAGCCGGAGTGCCGCCATGGCGAGAGCGAGAGCGGATCGGGTTCGGGTAAGAGCGGGTCCAACTCCGGCTCCGGCGGATCGGGCTCGGGCAAGAACGGGTCCGGATCCGGCAGGGGCGGCGGGGAGTCGGAGCCCGGTCACGGCGGCTCGGGCGGCGACGACTGACCGACCGTCCCGTCCGGCGCACGTCGGGCGGACGGCACCCCTGCACCGGCGGCAGCGACCTCAGGTGTCCAGGTGATCCCTCGCCCAGAGCGCGGCCTGGGTGCGGTCGGTGACGCCGAGGGCGGCGAACACGTTGGTCAGGTGGGCCTTCACGGTTCGCTCGGCGATGCCGAGCTTGCGGGCGATCTGCTTGTTGGCCAATCCACGGGTGACCAGGAGGAGGACCTCGGTCTCGCGCTGGCTGAGGTTGACGCCAGGGTCCGGGCTGGCCGAGCGCCGGTTGCGGTCGAGGATGATCGCCGCGGCTCGGGGATCGAGCGGCGCGCCGCCCACCGCGGCGGCACGGATCGCGGCGATCAGGTCGTCCGGCGCGGCGTCCTTCAGCTGGTAGCCGCGCGCTCCCGCGTCGATCGCCGCGGCGACCTTGGCCGTGTCGGAGAACGACGTCAGCACGACGATCGTCGTTTCCGGCCGTTCGGCGAGCACCGCGCGGGTTGCCGTGACGCCGTCCATCACCGGCATCGAGAGGTCCATCAGCACGACGTCGGGGTCGTGGGCGCGGACGAGGCCGAGGGCTTCGGAGCCATCCGCGGCGCTGGCGACCACGACGATGTCGTCGGTCGTGGACAGCAGCTGTTGCAGACCCGAGCGGACGACGGCGTGGTCCTCGACCAGGACGACGCGGATGGTCGCTCGCTCGTCGGTGCGTTCCGTGGTCATCGCGGCACCATGACCGTCAGTGTGCACCCGTTCCCGGGCGAGCTGACAACGGTGACCGATCCGCCCGCGTCACCGACGACGCCGCGCATCGCCCGCAAGCCGACGTGACCACGCTGCTCCTTGGCTGCCAGGTCGTCCGGGTCGAACCCGTGGCCGTTGTCGGCGATCTCGACACCGAGGCGGGCGCGCTCGGCGATCAGCCGGACGGTGCACGAGGTCGCGCCGGCATGGCGCGCGACGTTGCGCAGGCCCTCCTCGGCGCCGCGGTACAGCAGCCGTGCCGTCTCGTCGCTGACCTGCCCGATGGAAGC
>CAZMHG010000069.1:6132-10256 GCA_964565975.1 uncultured Ilumatobacteraceae bacterium
CCAGGCTGACCGTGCGTGACTCGGTGGACATCCGCTCGGTCAAGCCGGCCAGCGCCGGAACAAGCCCGTCGTTGGTCAGTTCGGCCGGGGCCAGGTCGACGACCAGCGAGCGCAGGTCGCTGACCGCGGCGCGGATCGTCGCGGCCACCGCCTCCAGGTCGCCGGCGCGGCTCGCCGCGCCGGACACGGCACGCTCTCTGGCCGCGGCGGACAGCGCCAGCGCCGCACCGGTGAGGTCCTGGACGACGCCGTCGTGCAGGTCGGCGGCGATCTGGCGGCGCTCGATCGTCGACGCCTCCAGGCTGCGTGCCGTCAGCGCGGCGCGCTCGCGCATCCGGTCGCGCAGCGAGCGAGCCAGTGACCACGCGAGTGGGATCTGCACCAGCTGGAGCACTGCCAGCCCGGCGATCGAGATCGGCGCGAAGCTGCGCCAGACGCGATCCGCGTTGCTGACGACGGCGTCGTACAGGAAGTAGGTCTCGAACAGCATCCGCTCGCCGTCGGTGGCGGTGATCGGCAGGTAGACCTCGAGCAGCTTGCCGAACGACTGCTCCATCCGGTTCTCCGGCTCGTCCAAGTCGGAGACCTCGGCGTTGATCCGGCCCGTCTGCAGGGCCCCGAGCTCCTCGTCGTCGAGCTCGAACTTCTTGCCGACCATCGGCGTCGCGTCGGAGTAGACGATCGTCCCGTCCTTGCGCCACACCTTGATCCGCACGAGCGAGGAGGTCAGGACCTTGGTCCGCACCACTCGGTCGAGCGCGGTGAGCGCGGCCTCGTCGCCCCAGGCGACGCCGCCGGTCAGCACGGGAGCGACGACGCCACTGGCCTTGATCACGGTCTCGGTGCGCGCGTCGGAGATCGCCTCGCGCTCGCCCAGCCGGCGGCTGGCGATGCTGATCGTCACACCGAGGATCGCCAGCGCCGACAGCGCAGCGAGCACGAACTGGGTGACGGCACGCACGACCACCCAGCGCCCGGCCTGGGCGACCGACTCCGGCGCCGCCCGGGGCGTTGCCTGGGCGACCCGAGCGTCACTCACCTGGGCAACCGTAGCGAGCACCGGTCACCTGGACGCGACAGCGCCGGGCCGGATGACCCGGCCCGGCGCTGCGACGCGGCGTGCGACTACAGGAAGATCATCTGTGCCACGGCGTGCAGGTGCCGCAGCGACGCCTCCTCGTTGTAGATCCGGACGAGGACCTTCTTGCCGGTGATGCTGTTGCGGTACGTGCAGTACGTGGAGCCCGCGGCACCGTCGCACGAACCGACGCGGTACCAGTAGGCGTTGGCCTTGGCGTAGTGCGAGAAGGCCGACGTGGCCGCGTTGGTCGAGGCGAAGCGGTACACGGTCTGGGTGTCCTTCCACTTCCAGGCCCGCATGAACATGTCGGAGTACAGCTGCGGGTCCGACGGCGCCGGGACCAGCGGGAACTGCACCTCGGAAACCGAGTGCGCCTGACCCATCGAGGCGGCGAAGTTGTTGACGCGCACGATCATCGAACGGCCGTGGCCGTTGGTGTACCTGCAGTACAGCGACCCCATCGCCCCATCGCACGACTGGCGCGCCCAGGTCGGCCCGGCCAAGTAGTACGCGGCAACCGCGGTCGATGCCGCTGACGAGCTGCCGAGCAGCTGCAGACGGCTCGTGTTCTTGGCGCCGAAGGCGATGACGAAGTGGTCCGCGTACGTCACCGAGTTGTGCGGGATCGTGTAGGCCTGCGCCGCGCCGGCGGTGCCCAGGGCACCCGCAGCCGCGACCGCGGCGACCAGGAGAGCCCGCCGAGTGCGACGACCCTCGGTGAACTTCCGAAAGATGCTCATTTCTCCTCCATCGTGATGCGGGCGACGTCGCCCGACGGGCACATGATGCGCCAACGCCGTTGGAAATACAGCGCGCCCCCGGACGATGCCGGGGGCCCCGCCGGGACGCGGTTCAGGCCGCGAAGAACCACACCTCGGTGACGCCGTTGCGTCGGCCGGCTTCGGCCGACGCGGTGACCACGCCGACGACCATCGACCGACCGCTGCGGTCGCGGTACAGGCACTGCGTGGTGCCCGCATCCTCGTCGCAGGAGATCCGGTCCCAGGTCTTGGCGACGAAGCCGGTGGATGCCGCGGCGTGTTGGCGCGCCGCAGCCGAGGCCAGTTGGGCGACGGCGACCAGGTCGGCGCGGCCGAACGCGCGCACGAACATGTCGGCGTAGCGCGGCGCCGATCCGGCGAGGCGGAGGTCGTGGAAGGCGACCCCGATGACGACCCGGGTGGCCCCGGCGTCGACCAGGCCGTCGTCGACCAGCACGATCATCTCCCGCTCGGCGGGGTCGAAGTAGCTCGCCGTGGTGATCGCGCCGTCGGAGGTGGACGACTGGCGCGCCCAGTGCGGGCTGGCGAAGTCGAGGTGGGCGATGGCGATCCGGGCCGCGGCGGGGATCGCCTGGGCGCGGATCTGCGCGGCGTCGGATCGCCCGAAGGCCTGCACGAAGCGGTCGGCAGCGCGCGTGGGCGACGAGCTGGCCTGCGCGGCGACGGGCACGGCGGCGGGCACGGCGGCGGGCGCCGCCGGTTGGGCGGCGGTGGATGTGGAGTGGACCAGCGGGCCGCCCACCAATGCGGCGAGGGCCACCCAGACGACGTTGCGGACCATGCCGCGATGGTACGTCGCCGACTCCCGGAGTCCGACCGGGAAACAACGGCCAGCGGGGAGCGCGGCTCGCTTGAGACGCCGCTACGTGGACACGACGTCGTAGCCCAGGCCGAGCGCGACGGGGATCTGGGCGGCGTCGAAGGTCAGCCAGCGCAGCGGCCGCGGCAGGCGCTCGGCGGCGGCGACGTGGATCGCGTCGCTCAGCCGCAGCGGCTGGGCGCGCAACAGCTCGCTCGCCCGATCGAGGCACCGCTGGTCGACCGGGACGACGGCGACGCGGTCCCAGGTGAGGCGGACCATGTCCTCGAGCGCGTCGCGATCGCCCTGGCGATCGGTGACGCGATCGACGAGGGCCAACGCCTCGGTGAGCGTGATCGCCGAGCTGGCCCACACCCCGGAGCCCTCGCCCAGCACGCTGCGGGCGACGTCGCCTGCCGGCCGGTGGGTGTGCGCGGCGACCAGCGCGGTGGCGTCGACGTAGATCATCGGTCAGCCGCGGATCTCGGCGATCAGCCGGTCGAACCGGACGTTGGCGTACACGTCGATCGCCCCCGCGGCGATCCGGCCGTCGTCACGCCGTGGGCGCAGCACCGCGCCGACGGCGTAGAGGTCGTCGATCGTCGCACGGCCACCGGCGTCGGCCGGGCCGTCGCCGAGTGGGCCGAGGATCGCCACCGGCCGGCCACCGTCGGTGACCACGAGGCGCTGACCGCCGTGCGCGCGGCGGACCTGGGCCGCCAGGTCGGCACGGAGCTCGCGGATGCCCGGCATGTGTACGCGAGTGTACACAAGCCGAGTCGGCGGCCGAGGCGCGGAGCTGCGAGAGTGCGGAGATGAACTTCGCCTTCACCGACGAGCAAGAAGAGCTCCGCAAGACCGTCCGCCAGTTCCTCGAGGCGAAGAGCCCGGAGACCGCGGTGCGCGAGCAGATGGAGACCGACCAGGGCTACGACGCCGCGGTGTGGTCGCAGATGGGCGAGCAGATGGGTCTGCAGGGCTTGGCGATCCCCGAGGCGTACGGCGGGTCCGGCTACGGCTTCGTCGAGCTCGGCATCGCGCTCGAGGAGATGGGCCGTGCGCTGCGGTGCGCGCCGTTCTTCTCCACCGTGGTCCTCGCTGCCAGCACCCTGCTGCACAGCGGCGACGACGCCGCCAAGCAGGCGCACCTGCCGGGCATCGCCAGCGGCGAGACCATCGCCACCGTGGCCTTCACCGAGGCCAACGGGAAGTGGGACGAGTCGGGGATCACGATGACGGCCACGCCCGACGGCGACGGCTGGAAGCTGAACGGCACCAAGATGTACGTGCTCGACGGGCACACGGCGAACCTGATCCTGGTCGCGGCGCGCACCGCCAAGGGCGTCAGCCTGTTCAGCGTCGACGCCGACGCCGCCGGGCTCACCCGAACCGCGCTGTCGACCATGGACCAGACCCGCAAGCAGGCCAAGCTCGACTTCGCCGACACGCCGGCGACGCTCAT
>CAZMHG010000070.1:0-1044 GCA_964565975.1 uncultured Ilumatobacteraceae bacterium
CGCTTGGCCCATTGGTAGTCGACCTTGGCCACGGGCGTCCGGCCGATCTGGTCGACGAACAGCACCGCCTTCGGCGACTTGTAGTCGGCGACCAGGGTGCGAACGTGGGCGACCAGCTGCGCGGTCGACACGCCCGCGCCCTCGCGTCGCGCGACCAGCGCCGTGACCTGCTCGCCCCAGCGCTCGCTCGGCGTGCCGATGACCGCCGCGTCGTACACCGCGGGATGGCTCTTCAGCGCGGCCTCGACCTCCTCCGGGTGGATCTTCTCGCCGCCCGAGTTGATGCTCACCGAGCCGCGGCCGAGCACCGAGATCGTGCCGTCGGCCTCGATGCGCGCATCGTCGCCGGGGATCACCCAGCGCTTGCCGTCGACGGTCGGGAACGTGGCCGCGGTCTTCACCGGGTCGCGGTGATAGCCGAGTGGGATGTGGCCGCTGCGGGCCAGCTTGCCCACCTCGCCGACCGCGCACACCTGGCCACGATCGTCGAGCACGGTGGTGTCCGCGCCGACGTTGAACTTCGGCGCGCCGGCCGAGCCGTCGTCGGGGCGCGAGCCGGCCGCGCCGGTCTCCGACGCGCCGTAGCTGTCGTTGATGATCACGTTCGGCAGCACCGCGCGCAGCTGCGCCTTGACCGCCGCCGTCAGCGGCGCACCGCCGTTGCCGATGGCGAACAGGTTCGACAGGTCGTAGGTGTGCGACCCGGTGGCCAGCGCTTCGGCCAGCGGCCGGGCCATCGCGTCGCCGATCGTGCTGATCGTGTTCGTCTTCGCCCGCTCGGCCAGGGTCCACACCTCGTGGGCGTCGAACGACGGGAGCGTGTACATCACATAGGTGCACCCGGAGACGAGCGCGTTGCCCATCGTCCACTGCGCGCCGCCGTGCATCATCGGCCCCATCCCCATCAACCGCATGACGAACGTCTTGTCGCGCGCTTCCTCGCCGAGCTGGTCGGCGGATCGGATCGGCATGTTGCCGCGGCTGGCGTTGAGCGCGGCCAGGATGATGTCCTCCTGACGCCAGATCACGCCCTTTGGCATGCCC
>CAZMHG010000070.1:1054-6024 GCA_964565975.1 uncultured Ilumatobacteraceae bacterium
GGGCCGCCGGTGTACAACACGTAGCCGTCGTCGCCAGAGCGTTGCACCGCGGGGCGATCGGCCGGCACGGCGGCCAGCGCGTCCTCGTAGTCCTGGCCGAGCTCCAGGACGTGACGTAGGCCGGGCAGGCCGGTGCGCACGTCGTCGACCACGGCTCGGTACTCGCCGGCGACGACCGCGGCGACGCACTCGCTGTTCTCGTACAGGTACTCCAGCTCGGCCTTGACGTAGCGATGGTTGACGTTGATCGGGATGGCGCCGATCTTGAAGCACCCGAAGAAGGTCTCGATCCACTCGATCCGGTTGCCGGACTGGATGCCGACGTGATCGCCACGGCCGATGCCGACCGAGGCGAGGTGGTTGGCGAGGCGCGATGCCCGCGCGTCCAGCTCGGCGAAGGTGTGCTCGGCGTACGTGTCCGGGCCGCTGTTGGTGATCAGCGCGACACGCTCGGGGACGTGGTCGGCGATCGCTTCCAGGACGTCGGCCAGGTTGATCGGGCGAGCCATCGGCGAATGGTACCGATCGCGCCCGTCGTCAGCGGCTACGCAGTTGCGCCAGTCCGTGGTCGGCGAACGCCTGCAGCTGGTCGCACAGCTCGTCGCACGTGCGGGCACGGAACCGGATCTGGATCTGGTTCACCGCCCCTGGCGCGCCGGCGATCAGCTGCTCGGCGAGATCACCAGGTCGGCCGACGAGCGTGCGCGGGCCGACGTCCCACGTGGGCTCGCCAAGGTAGATGGGTGGGGCGATGTGGCCGATGACGACCGGCTGACCGGCGCGGTCGGACGCGTCACGTGTCGCCACCAACAGGTCGACCATCTCCTGGGACGTCGGGCTCTGCGGCAGCCACCCGTCGGCCGAGCGAGCGGCGCGCCTGATCGCCGCCGGGGTGGAGCCGGCGATCCAGATCGGCGGCCGCGGCGACTGCACCGGGCGTGGCCGGGCGCCGAACCCGTCGACCCACTCGTGTTCGAGCAGCGCGGCGCGGCGCGCCACGCCTCGCGTCACCGTGGCGCCGCGGCCGGCGAAGTCGGCGCCGAGGTGGGCGAACTCGGCTTCCACGTGCCCGGCACCGATCCCGCACACCAGCCGGCCGCCCGACAGCCAGTCGAGCGTGGCGAACTGCTTGGCGGCGATCAGCGGGTTGCGGTACGGCAGGACGTACACGTGGGTGAGCAACCGGACGCGCTCGGTGCTCGCCGCCAGCCAGCCGAGCGTCGACACCGGGTCGACCCACTGCGTGCTCATCGACGCCGCAGCGGCCTCGGGCAAGGCGACGTGATCGCAGACCCCGATGTAGTCGTAACCAGCGCGATCGGCGACGCCGGCGACGCGGGCCATCTCGGGCGGTCCGGCGTCGTGCTCCCACGGCTCGGCGAGGTAGGACGTCAGCGCCTGCACCGGCAGCTGCAGGCCGACCAGCCGGCCGTTTGCCGGGGCGGTGAACATCGGTCGGGTGACAGTCGGGGGCATCGTCGCCGTCGGATCCATGCGCCGTCAGAGCGGCGTGTTCAGCTCGGTGACGTTGTCGAACAGGATCCGCTGCCGATCGGCGTCGTCGAACGCCTTCAGCTCGGGCAGGTAGTCGAGCGGGCGGGGCATCCCTTCGATGTGTGGCCAGTCGCTGCCGAACAGGACGCGGTCGGCGCCCATCAGCTCGGCGACCTCGTTGACGTCGTCCTCCCAGAACGGATTGATCCACCAGTGCTGCCGGAAGGTCTCGCACGGGTGCGTCCCGAAGTAGCCCGGCATCTTGTGGTGCGTGCCGTCGAGCTTCTTCATCGCGTCCCGCAGGTAGTCGCTGCCGTTCTCCACCGAGGCCATGCGCAGGCGGGGGAAGCGGTCGAAGATCTTGGCGAACACCGAGGTGACGACGAAATCCATGGCCGCGCGTTCGATGGCGAAGCTGCGGATCGTCGGCTGCCAGCCGCTGGCGAACTGGGCACTGAACGAGTCGTCGGCGTACCCGTTGGACGAGTAGCCGCTGTCACCGGCGTGGACGATGGTGGTGATCCCCGCTTCGTTGACCCGCGCCCAGAACGGGTCGAACCGGGCGTCGAACGGCGAGCACGACCCGGTGACGGTGGTCGGTGCGGCGGGGCGCATCACGATCAGGCGCGCGCCACGGTCGAGGGCCCAGTCCAGCTCGCGGCAGGCCCAGTCCACATCGCACAGCGACAGGTACGGCGCGGCGAAGATCCGGTCGCGGTGGGCGAAGCCCCAGTCCTCGGCCAGCCAGCGGTTGAACGCGGTGAACGTCAACGTCACGGCCTCGGGGTCGTGCCGCAACGCTTGCTCGTAGAGCATGCCCAGGGTGGGAAACAGCCACGTCGCCGACAGGCCGTGCTCGTCGAGGGTCGCCAGGCGGACGTCACGGTCGCGGTACGCCGCACGGATCGGTTCGTGGCGGGCGAGGAACTCGAGCGGGTGCTTGCCTTCGGGATTGCCGCGGAAGTAGTCGTGCAGTGCACCGGCGGGCGCGACCGGGTCGAACGTCGGGTTCTTCACACCGCGGTACAGCATCCCGCCGACGACCTGGTACTGGCGCTTGCCGACCGTCGCCCACTCGACGCAGCGCGGTCCGTGGCGCGGGTCGAGGTGGCGGGTGAACGCGTCGAGCGCCTCGTAGTAGTGGTTGTCGCAGTCGAACGGGCGGTCGTCCGGTTCGTTCATGTGCGGATCGTACGCCTGCGCCACGCGCCCCACGGAGCCGGACAGGCCCGCACGCCGGGCGGCACTCGCCAACCGGACGGCATGTGCGCACCGCCCCGGAGCGCACCGTCAGGCCCTCGACTGCTTGCCGAGGGCCTGACCGGCGGGGGAACCAGTAGCACCGGCTGTGCACCTCGGGATGCTGGGCTATCTCACCCTCGGTGGCGTCGTCACTACGGTGTGCAGTCTAACCATGCCGGTGCCGATGAGCGGCCCTGCCGGACCGTTCGCAAGCCACTCGCTCGCCGGCCACCCTCCCGCCGACCGTCCGCCGGCCACTCCTCGTACGGCTCGATCCGGCGCCGGCTCAGGCGCGCACCAGGCGCCCGGGACGGGCGCCCGTGTCCCGACCGTGGCGACGGGTCACCGTGCCGGCGACGATCGTCGCGTCGTAGCCGACGCTGTCCTGCAGCAGGCGCCGACCCCCTGCAGGCAGGTCGTCGACGGCCCGCGGGTAGCCGAGGCCGAGGTGCGCGAGGTCGATCACGTTGACGTCGGCCCGCTTGCCAACCTGCAGGACGCCCCGGTCGGCCAGGCCGACGAACTCGGCGGTGTCCTTGGTCTGCATCCGCACCACCTGCTCGATGCCGAACCGCGGCCCGCGCGTTCGCCCACGTCCCCAGTGGGACAGCAGGTACGTGGGGGTCGACGCGTCGCAGATCATGCGGACGTGCGCTCCGCCGTCGCTGAGCGCGCTGATCGTCGCCGGGTGGGCGAGCATCTCGTGGATCGCGTCGTGGTTGCCATAGGTGTAGTTGAACGTCGGGAACATCAGGAACGCCCGCCCGCCGTCCTCCAGCATCAGGTCGTAGGCCGTCGCCAGCGGGTCCTCGCCGCGGGCTGCGGCGATCGCCGCGACGGTGCGATCGGCGGTCGGTTCGTAGTCGGGCGGCGATCCGATCGCGTAGATCATCGTGACCAGCCCGGCGAGCGCAGGACCGAGCCCGTCGAACTGCCGGGTCGGATCGACCGGCAGGTCGGCCTCGCCGAGGATCGCCGCGCGCACTGCCGGCTTGGCCAGCTCGGCGACCAGCTCGTCGCCGTGGCGCGTTGCCGCCAGGCGGGCGAACGTCGGCCGCTTGAGGAAGAAGTGGTAGCCGTCCCAGCCGAGCATCATGCCGAACGGGCGGGCGGCCACTTGCGGGCGCATCCGGTCGGTGATCCCGTCGCACACGTCCAACGCGGCGCGCCACATCTCCGGGTCGCCGCCGTGTTGCAGCACCAGGTAGCTGACGGTCACGTCATGCTCCTCGGCCAGGCGGCGCAGGCCGTGCAGCTCGCGCAGGTTGGCCTCGCGGTCGTACTCCATGCCCTGCGGTGCGACCTCGAACACGCCGCGCCCGCTGGCCGCCACCGCCGCGGCGAGCGCAGAGAGCTCGTCGTGCGCGGCGTACGTGCCCGGCACGCACTGGCCGTCACGCGCCTTGTGCAACTCGGTGCGGCTGCTGCTGAACCCCACCGCGCCGGCCTCCATCGCCTCGCGCACGAGCGCTGCCATCTGGGCGATGTCGTCCGCCGTGGCCGGCTCGTTGTTGGCGCCGCGGTCGCCCATCACGTACCCGCGGATCGGTCCGTGCCCGACGTACGCGGCGATGTCGACGGCGTAGCGCCGGCGTTCGAGCGCGTCGAGGTACTGCGGGAACGATTCCCAACCCCAGGCGATGCCTTCGTGCAGCGCGGTGCCGGGGATGTCCTCGACGCCCTCCATCAGCTGCACCAGCCACTCCTCGCGGCCGGGGCGAACCGGGGCGAACCCGACCCCGCAGTTGCCCATCACCAGCGTGGTCACGCCGTGGTTCGAGGTCGGTTCCAGCAGATCGTCCCACGTCGCCTGGCCGTCGTAGTGGGTGTGCACGTCGACGAAGCCCGGCGTGACGATGCGCCCGGTGGCATCGATCGTCTCCGCCGACTCACCGGTGATGCCCGGCGCGACCGCGACGATCTCGCCGTTGCGCACGGCCACGTCGGCCTCGCGGCCGGGCGAGCCCGTCCCGTCGATCACGATGCCGCCGCGCACGAGCAGGTCATACATCGCCGGGCCCCTACAACCGCTCGATGATCGTCACGTTTGCTTGGCCGCCGCCCTCGCACATCGTCTGCAGCCCGAACCGCGCGCCGGTGCGCTCCAGCTCGCTGAGCAGCGTGGTCATCAGCCGCGCCCCGGTCGCGCCGAGCGGGTGGCCGAGGGCGATCGCGCCACCGTTGACGTTGACCTTGGCGTGGTCGAAGCCGGTCTCGCGCAGCCACGCCATCAC
>CAZMHG010000070.1:6034-10241 GCA_964565975.1 uncultured Ilumatobacteraceae bacterium
TCGTTGATCTCGACCAGGTCGATGTCGTCAGGCTGCAGGCCCGTCCTGGCCAGCGCCCGACGCGTGGCAGGGATCGGCGCCGAGAGCATCATGATCGGGTCATCGGCGTACACCGTCATGTGGTGGATGCGGGCCCGCGGCGTCAGCCCATGGTCCTTCACGGCCTGCTCGCCGGCGATCAGCAGCGCGGCCGCGCCGTCGCTGATCTGGCTGGCGACCGCGGCGGTCAGCCGGCCGCCGTCGACGAGCGTGCGCAGCGACCGGATCTTGTCCATGTCCGGCTGGCGTGGCCCCTCGTCGGCGGACACGCCGTTGAGCGGGGCGATCTGGCCGTCGAAACGACCCTCGGCCTGGGCGCGCAGCGCCCGCCGGTGGGACTCGGCGGCGAACGCTTCCATCTCGTCACGGCTCAGGTCCCAGTGCTCGGCCATCATCTCCGCGCCGACGAACTGGCTGACCTCGCCGGCGCCGTAGCGGGCGACCCATCCGGGCGAGCCGGTGAACGGGTCGTCGAAGCCGAGCGCCTGCCCGGCGACCGACGCCGAGGAGATCGGGATCATGCTCATCTGCTGGACGCCTCCGGCGACGACCAGGTCCTGGGTACCGCTCATCACGCCCTGGGCAGCGAAGTGGACCGCTTGCTGCGCCGACCCGCACTGCCGGTCGATCGTGGTGCCGGGGACGTGCTGCGGCAGACCGGCGGCCAGCCAGCAGGTGCGGGCGATGCAACCGGCCTGCGGACCGACCGAGTCGACGTTGCCGAAGACGACGTCGTCGACCGCGGCAGGGTCGATGCCGGTGCGCTCGATCAGCGCCGAGATCGCGTGTGCGCCGAGATCCGCAGGGTGCACCGCCGACAGCCCTCCGCCGCGCCGGCCCACCGGCGTGCGCACGGCGTCGACGATGTATGCCTGGGAAGCGGGTTGGGCCATGGCTCGACGTTACCGAGCACGGCACGGGCGGGCCGAGCCCACGCACCCTGCGCCGCGGCGTCGCGCGGTCGCCCAGATCTGCCCTGGCGGGACGGCAAACGGTGCGCCGCGGGCGAGACTGTGCGCCATGAGACCCACGGATGTCGACCCGGTGTCGATCACGATCCCCGAGGACCTGCTCCCGTCCGACGGGCGGTTCGGGTGCGGCCCGTCGAAGATCCGTCCCGAGCAGGCGTTGGCCCTGGCCAGGGCGAACGCCACCCTGCTCGGCTCGTCGCATCGCCAGGCACCCGTCAAGCGCCTCGTCGCCAACATCCGCGAGGGCCTCACCGAGCTGTTCGGGCTCCCCGACGGCTGGGAGATCGTGCTCGGCAACGGCGGGTCGACCTCGTTCTGGGACGCGGCCACCTTCGGGCTGATCGAACGGCGCAGCCACCATGCGGTGTTCGGCGAGTTCTCCGGAAAGTTCGCCGAGGCGGCCACGGCCGCGCCGTTCCTCGACGACCCGGTGGTCAGCCGCGCCGAGCCGGGGACGCACCCGCACATCTCCGCCGCCGGTGACGGCGTCGACCTGGTCGCCCTGACCCACAACGAGACCTCCACCGGCGTGGCCATGCCGCCGATCCGCCCGAGCGGCGACGCGCTGGTGGCCGTCGACGCCACGTCGGGCGCCGGCGGGCTGGCCTGGGACCCGTCGCAGGCCGACGTCTACTACTTCGCGCCGCAGAAGTGCTTCGCCAGCGACGGCGGCCTGTGGTTGGCCGCGTGCTCGCCCGCGGCGATCGACCGGATCCAGCGCATCGCTGCGTCGGGCCGGTGGGCGCCGGCCACGCTGGACCTCAACGTCAGCCTGCAGAACGCCAGGGCCGACCAGACGTACAACACGCCCGCGCTGGCGACGCTGGTGCTGCTCGCCGAGCAACTCGGCTGGATGCTGTCCAACGGCGGCCTCGGCTGGTGCGTCGAACGCTGCGCGACGAGCGCGGCGACGCTGTACGGCTGGGCCGCGGCCACCCCCTACGCCACGCCGTTCGTCGCCGATCCGGCGATGCGCAGCAACGTGGTCGGCACGATCGACCTCGACGGTGTCGAGGCCGCCGCGGTCAACGCGGCGCTGCGCGCCAACGGCATCGTCGACACCGACAGCTACCGCAAGCTGGGCCGCAACCAGTTGCGCATCGCGATGTTCCCGGCGATCGAGCCCGACGACGTCGCCCGCCTCACCCGGTGCATCGACTACGTCGTCGATGCGCTCAGCGGCGCGCCGACGTGAGCGAACCGTCCTCCGACATCCTCACCACCGCGTTCGAACAGCTCGGACCGCTGCGCCGTCCGGTGCTGCTCGTCGCCCTGCGCGGCTGGTTCGACGCCGCCGAAGCGGCCACCAGCGCGTTGCACGCAATCGCCGGCACCGCCACCGCTCCGGTGGTCGCCTCGATCGACCCGGACACGTTCTTCGACTTCACCCAGGAACGCCCCGAGGTGACGATCGACGACGACGGCGTGCGGTCGATCATCTGGCCGGCCAACGACTTCCGGCTGCTGCGCCGCCCCTCCGGCGAGCACGACCTGGTGGTGCTCGCCGGCGTCGAGCCGCACCTGCGCCTGGCCACGTTCGCCGGCGCGGTGATCAGGGTCGCCGGCGAGCTTCACTGCGAGGCGGTGGTCACCGTCGGCGCCGCGGCCGATGCGGTGCCCCACACGCGCACGCCGGTGGTGGTCGGTAGCACCACCAGCCCCGACCTGGCCAGCGCGCTCGGGCTGTCGCGCCCGCAGTACCAGGGCGTCACCGGGCTGGCCGGGGTGCTGCACGAGCGGCTGGAGCACGCCGGGATCCCGGCGATCTCGCTGCGCATCGGCGTCCCGCACTACCTCGGCAACGCCCGCCACCCGCGCGCCTCGGCCGCGCTCGTCGAGCAGATCGGCAGGATCCTCGGCGATTCGCTGCCGCACGGCGAGCTGCTGGAGGAGGCCGACCGGTGGCGTGCGCTCCACGACGAGGTCGTCTCGGACGACCCGCGAGGACGGGCGTACGTGGCAACGTTGGAGCGCGAGTATGACCGGATGATCGAGTTCCAGGTGCCTGGCGGAGACGACCTGGCCGAACAGTTCGAACGGTTCCTGCGTGACCAGGATCGCGGGCAGGAGGGCAACCAGTGAGCGCATCGAGCGAACTTCGCGCCGCAGCGCGGCGTGCAGGTGTGATCACCGAGTACATCGGCATCGGCGGCGCCACGATCCGCAGCTCCGACGCCGCGTTGCGCGGCGTGTTGTCGGCGATCGGCGAGCTGGCGGACCCCACCGCCACGCGCTACGACACGATCGTCGCGTGGGACGGCCAGGTCCCGCGGCTCCCGTCGGGAACCTCGATCGTGCTCGAGTCCGGTGTCGAGGTTCCGGCGACAGGTCGGGTGCCGCTCGGCTATCACCGCACCGTTCGCCGTGGCGCACCGCTCGGCCATCTGATCGCCGCGCCGCGCTGGGCCCCGACGCCCGAGGGTCGCCAGTGGGGCGTGCTGTCGCCGCTGTACTCGCTGCGGCGCGACTCGCACCAGCCGCTGGCCACCTACCCGGACATCAGCACGATGTTCGACTGGCTCCACCGCCGCGGCGGGCGGGTGTTCCTGACGCTGCCGTTGCTGCCGCTGTTCCTCGACCAGCCCGCCGACTGGAGCCCCTACTCGCCCGTCAGCCGGCGCTTCTGGAACGAGCTCTACGTCGACCTCGCGCCCTACGGCGCCGGCCCGGCGGACGACGAGCCCCGCCCGGTGGACAGGTTGCTCGACTACCCGGAGATCTATCGGCGCTTCGTCGAACGGCTGGATCGCGTGGCCGCCGAGATGTGGTTCGACGCCGGGTTCCAGCGGTACCTCGCCGAGCACCCGTTGCTCGCCCGGTACGCCGCGTTCCGCGCCGCCCAGGCGATGCACGGTCGCAACTGGCGGGCCTGGCGCGAGCCGCAGGGCACGCTCCCGGCGCGGCGCGATGCCGTCGTCGAGCGACGCCACCTGGTCGGCTGCTGGCTGGCCGACCGCCAGCTGGCCGCCGTCGCCGGCACGGCCGAATCCCGCGGTCAGTACCTGGCGCTGGACGTCGCCCTCGGCACCCACGCCGACGGGTTCGACACCTGGGACGAGGGCGACCTGTTCGTCACCGGCGCCTCCGTCGGCGCACCGCCCGACCCGATCTTCCGCAGCGGCCAGGACTGGGGGTTTCCGCCGGTGCACCCGGCGAGATCACGGGCGACCGGTCACCGCTACTTCCGCGACACCCTG
>CAZMHG010000071.1:0-10220 GCA_964565975.1 uncultured Ilumatobacteraceae bacterium
GGCGGGTCGTCGAGCACCTCGTCGAGCACAACCCCGAAGAGGACTGGGCCGAGTAGCCTCGCGCCCATGTTCGACGGCAAGTTCCGCGCGCCGGTCGACCGTGCCGTCAAACCGCTCGGCAACGCGCTGCGGCGCACCGGGCTGACCCCCGATCACCTGACGATCGTCGGGCTCGTCGTCGCCTGCGGAGCGGCCGTGGCGATCGGCTTCGGCCGGATGGGCATCGGGCTCGTCCTGGTGGTCCTGGCCGCCCTGCCCGACCTGCTCGACGGCGCCCTGGCCAAGGCGTCGAATACCTCCAGCCAGCGCGGCGCGTTCTTCGACTCGGTCATCGACCGGGTCACGGATGCGCTGTTGTTCGGTGGTGTCGCCTGGCATCTGTCGCTCAGCAGCGCGCCGCAGCAGGCAGTGCTGCCCTTCGCCGTGATGGCCCTCAGCTCGGTGATCTCGTACCAGCGGGCCAAGGCCGAATCGCTCGGCCTGTACGCCAAGGGCGGGTTGATGGAGCGCGCCGAGCGCATCGTCGTGCTGTGCATCGGCCTGCTGTTCGACCGGCTGCTGGTGCCGATCCTGTGGCTGATGCTCGTGCTGACGCTGGTCACCTGCATCCAACGCTTCGTGCTGGTCTGGAAGCAGGCCGCCGTCGCACCGGCGACCGCGGCGCGCATCGACGCCCGGCGCGAGCGGTGGGCGGCGCGCCGCCAGGCGCGGGTCGTGCGTCGCGAGGTGCGAGTCGAAAAGCGCCGGGTGGTCATCTCCCGGGCTCGGCGCAAGATCGACCAGTGAGCACGGCGCGGCGCACGCTGCGCGACCGCATCTCGGCCGCGGCCACCGTCGGCGCCTACCGCAGCGGTGCACTGGCCGCCCGGCTGATGCCCGGCCCGGTCGCCGACGGGGTTGCCATGTCGGTGGGCGCCGGGTCGGCCTGGGCCAGCCCGGACAAGCGCCGGATCATCGAGCGCAACCTGCGACGTGTCGACCCGACGCTGTCGGGGATCCGCCTGCGGCGCATGTCGCAGCAGGCGTTCGAGAGCTACGCGCGCTATTACGTGGAGAGCTTCCGGGTGCCGATGCTCTCGCCGCGGGCCGTCGCGCGCAACTTCGTGCTCGACGGGTTCGAGCACGTCGAGCGGTCGGTTGCCGCGGGCAAGGGGACGATCCTCGCGCTCCCACATCTCGGCGGTTGGGAGTGGGCCGGGCGGTGGATGACGGACCACGGCTTCCCGATGACCGTGGTGGTCGAGGCACTCGAACCACCCGAGCTGTTCGAGTGGTTCGCCGGGCTGCGTGCCGACCTTGGCATGACGATCGTGCCGACCGGGCCCGACGCGGGGGCGACGGTGCTGCGTGCCCTGCGCGACAACGAGGTGGTGTGTCTGCTGTGCGACCGCGACCTCGAGCGCAACGGGGTCGAGGTCGAGTTCTTCGGCGAGCGCACCACGCTGCCTGCCGGTCCGGCGACGCTCGGCATCCGTACCGGCGCGGCGATCCTTCCCGTCGCGGTGTACTTCGACTCGCTCACGCACGACGGGCACTTCACCATCGTGCGCCCACCGCTGGACACCACGCGCCACGGCGGGCTGCGCGCCGACGTCGCCCGCGTCACCCAGGACCTGGCGTCCGAGCTGGAGGTCCTGATCCGCCGGCACCCCGAACAGTGGCATCTGTTCCAGCCGAACTGGCCGAGCGACCCGGGCTACTGATGGAGCGCCGCGTGCCGGCGTGGGCGCCGGTGGCGATCACGACGGCGGTCGCCGCGGTCGGCTGGGCGCAGACACTGCGGCTGGCGCGGGCGATGCTGTCCACCGACCTCACGCTGCGGTACGTCGCCGCGCAGGGACGCGCCGAGGCCTCGTGGTACTACCGGCTGGCAGGCGTGTGGGCCGGGGCCGAGGGTTCGATGCTGCTGTTCGTCACCGTCGTCGCCACGGCGGCGGCCCTGGCAGTGCGCGGCGTGCCGCGGCTGGGGCCCGGGCTGGCGATCGCCGCCAACACGACCGGGTTGATGGTCGTCGCGTTGACCGTCGCCTCGCCGTTCGCCAGGCTCCCCGCGCCGGCGGTGCGCGGCGCGGGGATGACGCCGATCCTGGAGCACCCGGCGATGGCCGTGCACCCGCCGGTGCTGTACGCCGGAATGGCCGCGGCGTACGGCGCGGCCATCGCGGCTTGTGCCGGCCGGCCGGTTCGCACCTGGCTGCGCGGCTGTGTGTCGCTGCTGACCGTGGCGATGGCCCTCGGCGCGCTGTGGAGCGCCGTCGAGCAGGGCTGGGGCGGCTACTGGGCCTGGGACCCGGTGGAGAACACCTCGCTTGCCGTGTGGTTGGCCGCGCTGGTGGCCCTGCACACTCCGGCGGTGGCCCGGTTGGCCACGTTCCCGTGGGTCGCCGCCCTCACGGGTGCGGCCGTCGTGCGGTCCGGTGCGGTGCCGTCGGTGCACGGCTTCGCCGGGCACGACGCGTTGGGCTGGGTCCTGCTCGCGTTTGCCGCGGCCAACCTGGCCGGCGGGGTGCTGCTGGCCCGCCCGTCGGGTCGCCCGGCGCGCCCGGCGGCCCGCGCCGGCGCAGTGACGCTGGGCGCGATCGCCGGGCTCGTCGCCCTCGGCACGTACGCCCCGGTGGCCATCGGCTGGTTCACCGGCCGGCGAACCACCCTTGCCGGGACGTACTACGCGCGCACGCTCGGTCCGCTGGCGCTGATCGGCGCGGCGTTCGTCGTCGCGCGGCTGTGGCACGGCAGGATCGTCGCGCCGGGCCTGCGTATCGCGCACGCCGGCGCGCTCGTGCTGCTCGTCGGCATCGCCGCGACGACGTTCGGCGGACGCGCCCAAGTGACCATCGGGGTGGGCCAGCGGGTCACTGCGGCGGGCGTCCAGCTGGTCGGCGGCGGTGTCACCGTGCGGGCCGGGCCACGGCCGGGCACCCAGGTGGTCGAGGCGACGATCACCGCCGACGGGCGGGTCCTGCACCCGTCGCTGGTCGCCTACCCGGACCGTGGCGGGGTGCTCGCCGAGACGGCACTCGTCTCGCTGCCATGGGCCGACACCCAGGTGGCGCTGGTCAACGCGACCGACGCGGGGGTGACCACCGTCGACGTGCGCTGGCGCCCGCTGACCTGGCTGGTGTGGCTCGGTGCGCTGATCGTCACCCTTGCGGTGGTCCCCCGTCGCCGCGCCGCGCACGCTTCTGCCTGACCAGCTCGCTGACGGTCTGCGGGGTCCCGGACGGCGTGCGTGCCGGCACCGGGGGAGCGGGCCGCTCCGGCGCCCGAACCGTGCTGCGCGACGGTTCGCGCGGCGGCGTGCTGGCGTCGGGTTGCGTGGGGGATCCAGGCGCGGCGGACAGGTCGGCGTGGTGCGTGCTTGGTGGCGTCGGCGACGTCGTGCGGATTCGGGCACGGCGCTGGTCGGGTAGGTTGTCAGGGTCCGCCGCGCCCAGGCGCGCCAATTGCGCCCGCGCCGATCGCAGCACCCGCCCGGTGCTGGCCCGGGCGCCCGATGCGGTTGCCCCGCGCACCGAGAGCCTCGACAGGATCACGGCCAGCGGCCAGAGCAGCGCGGCGGCGAGCAGGAACGGGCCGGCCAGGTTCCATGGCTGTGTGCCCGCCTGCAGGCCGTCGGCGTCGTAGGCCTGCGCCGGGGCGATGTCGGCCCGGCCGCCGCTCAACGAGGCGATCCGGGCCAGCAGCGCGGCATCCGACGTGCCGGGCGCGAACTCGGCCGGGTAGCTGTCGCTGGCCAGTGTGCTGCTGGAGAGCACCGTCGCTCCTCCTGCGTCGACGCGGGCACCGACGGCGTACGTGCCCGCCCGACTGACGGTGGTGTCGGCGGCGAACGTGTCGCCGGCGACTCGCACCAGTGGCAGCACGATCCGCTGACCGTCAGGGCCGCTGACCGTCGCCGTCGCCGTGGCGCCGTCGGGGAACGCGCTGGCGCCCTGCACCGTGACGTGCAACTGGCCACCGGCGATCGTCGCCTGCGCCGCGCCGGTGGCGTTTCCCGCGGGGAACGTCGACTTGACGACCCGGCTCCAGAACGAGACGTAACCGTCCCACGTGGCCCACTGCTTCGACCAGGCCTGCGACGCATCGCTCGTCCAACTGGTCACCCGCCCGAGACCGGCCTGCCACGTCGCCAGCAGCGGATCTCGATCGGGGCCGATGCGCAGCAGGGTCGTCGCGGCGGACTTCGCCGTGGTCGCCACATACCCGAGGAGCGGCGGCGACGACGTGAGTGGGGCGACGACCGGGTCGGTGCTGGTCACCTCGGGGAGAAACGTGCCTTCGTTGATGAAGTCGCGGCTGGCGATCACCGCTTCCTGGGCCATGATCTGGGGCACGTCGGCCAGGTTCTTGCCGGGGTAGTAGCGGCCGTGGCCGGACTCGGCGATCTTGGCCAGCTCCGCGGACGCGCCCTCGCCGGTACCCAGCACCGACACGCTGATGCGGTCCTTGGCGTACAGCTCGGCAGCCATCGTCGCCGCCTGGTCGATCAGCTCCTGCGAGGTGAATCCGTCGGTGAACACGATGATGTGCTTCAGCTCGGACTTCGACGCACGTAGCGACGCTCCGGCGGCGGACAGCGAGGTGACGATGCTGGTGTTGCCGGCCGGCGACAGCTTGCGCAGCCCGTCGCTGATCGTCGAGGCCGCCGGCATCTGCTGCAGCGGGATGACCCAGGATGACGACGTGTTCCAGGCGACCACCCCGATCTCGTCGGTCGGCGCGAGCGACTGGATCGCCCGCTCGGCCGCGGCACGGGAGATGTCGGTCTTGTTGATCCCGCCCGAGACGGCATTCGCGCCCATCTGTGTGGAGCCCTCGGCGCAGTGGCACGCAGCCATCGACCCGGACGTGTCGATGCTCAGCACCTCGGCGACCGTGCGCCGCCGCTTCGGGTCGAGGATCTCGCTGTCGACCGGCAGCAGGTCGCCGAGCGGGGACTCGCGGTACCCGCCCACGCCATAGCTGCTCGGCCCGCCGACGGTGACCAGGCCGCGGCCGAGGTCGCGCACCGTGGTGGTGAGCGCGGCGATCTGCGTACTGCTCAGCGCGCTGGCCGGCACGTCGACAAGGATCACGCCGGTGTAGGTGAGCAGCTCGCGCACGTCCGGCAGTTCGGTGGCACTGACCACCTTGCTGGCGACACCGCCGGCGGTCAGCGCGCGCACCAGGGTCGCCGCGCCGCCGCTGGTGCCCTCGACGACGAGGACCCGTGCCGGGCCGTCCACCGGCACCGCGGCAAACGCGGTGTCGTTGCGCGGCTGGTTGTCGCCGGGACGGTCGACACGCACCTGGTAGCGCAGTACGGCACCCGCGCCGGACGCGACCGTGTCGCTGAACGTCACGGAGTTCTCGCCGGCACGCAGGCTGACGAGCTGGCGGGCGACCTCGGCACCGTCGCGCAACAGCACCACGTTGGCCGCGCCGGCGGCCGTGGCGACGACGGTCGCCCGCACCTGGACACTTTCGCCCGTGCGCGCCAGCCGCGGGACGCTGACCTTGCCGACCGCGGCATCGGGCCCCTGGGCGTCGGCCAGCAGATGGGTGTCGACGGGGATGCCCGACTGCTTCGCCGCGCTCGCCTCCTCCGCGACGTCACCCGCCGTCGACCGGCCGTCGGAGATCAGTACCATCCGTTTGCGGGCGTCCACCGGAAGGACCGCGGCACCGAGGCGAAGCGCGGCGGACAGATCAGTGGCCGTCGGGTCGACCACGACCGTCGTGCCGTCGAACGCACTGGAGCGCTGGACGACGTGGTCCAGGCGGGCCTCGGCGCCGAAGGCGACCACCGCGGTGAGCGAGTCGGCCGGGCGCTTGGCCAGCGCCTGGGTCAGCCAGGCGACACCGCCGGCCTGCCCGTCGGTGCCCAGCGAGGCCGATCGGTCGAGCAGGAACACGGTCGCCTGGCGGTCGCTCGACGTGCGCACGACCGGTGCAACGAGCGCACCGATCAGCAGCGCGGCAACTGCCAGCCGTAACGCCGCGGCGACACGCCACTGGCGCCGGGAGACACCCAACCGTCGCCACGCCAGCCAGCTCTCCACCGCCAGGACGACGAGCAGCGGGACGAGCACCCATGGCAGCAGCGACGTGGCGACCGACGCCTTGGACACGATCGCACGGGTGCCGGGATCGGTCGGGTTGAGCGCACTGCGCGGGGCGATCGCCGACTCGCTCGTCGGCGGGTTGACGGCGACCAAGCGGGTCGCCGCGCCGTCGACCTCGATCGTCCAGAAACCGGGCGACGTCGCCCGCGGTTGGGGATCGCCGGCAGCGAGCGTCAGGCGCTCTCCGTTCGGCCCGCCGACCGTGGCGCCGGCTGTTGCGCCGACGGGGAGCGGTGCGCCGACCTCGATCGACTCGGTGCTCGGTGAGACCCCGCCGAGCTCGGTGATCAGCCGATCGCCGAGCAGCGGGAAGGCCACCCGCACCGGCAGGTTGGAGTCGGTGATCCTGAAGGCGAGATAGTCGAACCGCTGTCCACCAGCCAGGCCGCGCAGCAGCAGCGGGGCGCGCTCGCCGGCCACCAGCACCTCGGCGGAGCCGCTCGCGGTGACCCGCTGGGCCTCGGCGATCGCCACGCCCGACAGGTCGATGCCCGACAGCAGCGGGTCGTCCTTGACGAACGTGACTGCCGGCCGCGCTGCCGTGCCGGCGACGGCGACCCCCGGCGCGCCGCCCGGCGCAGCGATCGCCAGGAACGGCGCTTTCGGTGTGGCCGGGACGGTGACCTGGTTGTACACGACGACGTCGTACCCGGTGCCGTCCGGCACCGTGCCGGCCGCCGCGACGTGCACCTCCAAACCCGGGATCGAGGTCAGCAGCTGCTGCCAGAACGCCGTGTCGCCGACCAGCAGGACCGTACGGTCGGGGCGCCGGGTCGCCACGGCGACGGCGACGTCGTCGGCCGCCAGCAGGTCGGTGCTGTCCAGGCGCGCCGCGATCCGTTCGCCCGCAGGTAGGTCCGCCTCGGCGCTGGCGGACGCGGCCGGACCCACGTGGACGGTCGCCGTCGCCTGCGTCCTGCCGTCGACCTCGAAGCGGAGCACCTGGGTGACGGCCGTCGAGCCGTAGTTGTGCACGTTCACCCGGGCATGCACACCGCTGCCGCGCGATTCCACGGTGAGGTGCTCGACGGCCCGATTCGTGGACTGCGAGCCGACCCGCTCGTACCGCGTCCCGCCGGGGAGCGCCTTCTGCTCCTCGTCGCTCAGCCCGCCGTCACTCAGCAGCACGTAGCCGATCGAGCTGGTCCCGGTGTCCAGGCTCTGCGCGAGGGCGAACGCGTCACGGAAGTCCGGGTGTTCGTCCTCGGTCTGGATCGTGCGCAGCGCCGCGGCGAACACGGCGGGGTCGGGGCTGGCGGTCAGCGCGACGCGGGCACGCTCGCCGGCCACGACGATCGACGCGACACCCCCTTCGGGCAACGCCTTGCGCAGTTCCGTGGCCCGTGCCCGCGCCGCAGCCAGGCGATCGGGCGTGCCGTCCGTGGCGGCCATCGAGCCCGACGCGTCCACCACGAACACGGTGTGCGCGGCGAGTGGCGAGGGCCGCAGGTGCGTCGGCCGGGCGACGGCGAGGGCGAGCAGGGCGACGGCCAGCAGCTGGGCGGCGAGCAGCGCGCTCCAGCGCAGCCGCTGCCACGGTGTGGCCGAGCTGACGGGCCGCTCGATCGCCCGCCACAGGAACACCGACGGGACGGTGACTGCCAGTCGCCGCGGTTTGAGGACGTGCACGGCGATGACCACCAGCCCGAGCAGGCCGAGCCACAGCCCCGCCGGATGGGCCAGCCCCCACGCGGCGAGGATCGGCGGCACGCTCACCGGGCGACCCCACTGGCGCGCAACCCGCGCAACACCACGTCGGCGATCGGCGTGTCGGCGCGCACGAACTGGTACGCCGCACCGCGGCTGCGGCAGCGCGCGGCAGTGTCGGCCAGCCAGGCCTCAAGCGCGGCGCGGTACGTACGCAGGCTGTCGTGGCTGGCACTGACCGCGACGCGTGTCCCCGACTCGGCATCGACGAGGTCGAGATCGCCGACCAGCTCGGGTTCCAGCTCGTGTGCCGACAGGACGTGCACCACGGTGACGTCGCCGCCACGGGCCGGCAACCGGTCGATCGCCACGTCCCACGTGGGCGTCAGCAGGTCGGAGATCACCACGGTGATGCCCGCGGGGCCCGGCTGGGCGAGCAGATCGGTCGCCGCGGCGCGCAGATCGGTGGCACCGGCGGGTTCCACGGCGCCGAGTGTGGCGAACAGGGCCGCAGCCGCCGTTCGCCCGCTGAAGCGCTGCGCCGCCCGGACCGGCGGGTCGAGATGCAGCGTGACGACATCGCGCCGGGTGAGGGCGAGGAACCCGATCGCCGCGGCCACGCGCTGTGCCTGGGCCAGCTTGCCGTGGTGACCCATCGACGCGGACACGTCGAGGAGGATGCGCACGCTGACGTCGTCCTCGGCCTCGAACAGCTTGATGAACAGCTGGCCGGTGCGGGCGAGCAGCGGGTAGTCGATGCGGCGGTAGTCGTCGCCGGGGTGGTACTCGCGCTCGTCGGCGAAGTCCAGCGAGGCCCCGAACCGGGTCGATCGGTGCTCGCCGGCGAAGCGACCGGCGAGGCGGCGACGGGTCGACAGCTGCAGCCGCTCCAACTGCGCGAGCAGCGACGGCTCGAGCAGGTCGGTCACGGCCCGCCACGCACGCCGGCCGACGGTGCCGGCAGTTCGGCGAGCAACTCGTCGACCAGTTGATCGGTGGTCACGCCGTCGGCGACGGCTTCGTACCCGACGACCATCCGATGGCGCAGCGCGCCGAGGGCGTTGGCCCGCACGTCGTCGATCGACGCGCTCGGGCGACCGTCGAGCAGGGCGCGCACCTTCGCGCCGAGGATCAACGACTGCGCGCCGCGCGGCGACGCGCCGAAGCGGACGTACTGGCGGATCCGTGCCGGTGCGCCGGCCTGGTCGGGATGGGTGGCGACGACCAGGTCGACGGCGTGGCGCAGGACGTGGTCGGCCACGGGCACCTCGCGGGTCAGGGCGATCATCGCAGTCAGCGTGGCCACGTCGGCGACGGCGCTGGGCACTGCCGTGTGGGACCCGGTCGTCCGCTCGAGCACGGTCACCAGTTCGTCCGCCGTCGGGAACGGGACGAGCGCCTTCATCAGAAACCGGTCGAGTTGCGCTTCCGGGAGCGGGTAGGTGCCCTCCATCTCCAACGGGTTCTGCGTCGCCAGCACCAGGAACGGTCGGGGGAGCGGCCGCGTCGCACCGCCCGCGGTGACGGCGCGCTCTTGCATCGCTTCGAGGAGCGCCGACTGCGTCTTCGGTGTCGCCCGGTTGACCTCGTCGGCGAGGACGAAGCTGGCGAACACCGGACCGGGCCGGAAGCGGAAGCTGCGGCGGCCGTGCTCGTCCTCGTCCAACACCTGTGTGCCGACGATGTCGGCCGGCATCAGGTCGGGGGTGAACTGGACCCGCGAGAACGGCAGGTCGACGGAGTCCGACAGCGCCTTGAGCAGCATCGTCTTGCCCAACCCGGGCACGCCCTCGAGCAGCACGTGGCCCTCGGCGAGCAGGCAGCTGACGACCGTGCGGACCAGGTCGCGCTGGCCGACGATGACCTTGCCGACCTCGGTCTCGATCGCCGCGGCGATCGACGCGTAGCGCTCGGGTGTCATGTCGGGCAGGGCGTCGCTCATCGGGAGTCCTCCGGGTCAGCGTTGCTGGAGTTGGTCGAAGTAGGACAGCACCAGGGCGCGCACGGCCGGCGGGATGTCCTCGGTGTCCATCGCCTGCGTCGCCTGTGCGGCGTACTGGCCGATCGTCTGGGAGACCGGGACTCGCGCCGTGCCGGCGTTCGTTTGCCCGTTCGTCATGCCGATCGTGCCGCCTTGCCCGGTGCCGCTGCCCCCGCCGACCGAGCCGGTCTGGCCGCCGGCGCCGTGCGCCGGGTCGTAGATCGAGCCGAGGTCGGGGCTCTGGCCGGTGGTGCTCGCCCCCCGTCCGCCGGTCGGCTGCGCGCTCCCACCCTGGCCGCCTTGGCCGGGCGAGCAGTTGACGCAGCCGCCCGAACTGCCACCCGATGCCGTGCCACCGGTTCCCTGCCCCGAACCCTGCCCCGACCCCTGGCCGGTGGCCTGCCCCTGCCCCTGCCCCTGGCCCTGGCCCTGGCCCTGCCCCTGCCCCTGCCCCTGCCCCTGCCCCTGCCCCTGCCCCTGCCCCTGCC
>CAZMHG010000072.1:0-1819 GCA_964565975.1 uncultured Ilumatobacteraceae bacterium
GGTTCCACGCCGGCGGTGCAGTCGGCGGTCGTCGACGCGCTCGCCCACCTCGGTGTGCGCCACGTCGACATGCCGTGCACGGCCGAGCGCGTCTGGCGTGCCGTCGCATCCGCCCGCTGAGCGCGGGCCACGCTCGTCGGTCATCTGCCGCGCACGTCCGGCGTGCCCTCGCACGCCGCTGCGCGGGGCACCGGAACCAGGCCGCCGCTAGCGTCGCCTGCCGATGAACCACACACCGGCTTCGGGTCGCACGCCGATCGTCGCGTCCGGCCTGATCCGCCGCTTCGGTGACGTCACGGCAGTCGACGGCGTCGACCTGAGCGTCGACGAAGGCGAGATCTTCGGCTTCCTGGGCCCCAACGGCGCAGGCAAGAGCACCACGGTGCGGATGTTGACCACACTGTTGCTGCCGAGCGGCGGCACGGCCCGCGTTGCCGGCTACGACGTCGTGCGCGACGCCGACAGCGTGCGCCGCAACATCGGCGTGGCCTTGCAGGACGCGGCGATCGACCCGTTGATGACGGGACGCGAGCTGCTCACCTTGCAGGCGGTGATGTACGGCCTGCCACGACGCGAGCACGCGACGCGCGGTGCAGAACTGCTCGAGCGTGTCGGGCTCACCGGCGCTGCCGATCGGCGCGTCGGCACCTACTCCGGCGGCATGCGTCGCCGCCTCGACCTGGCCCTCAGCCTGGTCCACCGCCCGACTGTGCTGTTCCTCGACGAGCCGACTACCGGACTCGACCCGATGAGCCGCCTGACGCTGTGGGACGAGGTCCGCCGGCTCAACGCCGAGGGCACCACGGTGCTGTTGACCACGCAGTACCTGGAAGAGGCCGACCAGCTGGCCGACCGGATCGCGATCATCGACCACGGCAAGATCGTTCGCCAGGGTGTTCCCCGCGAGCTCAAGTCGCAGGTCGGCGCGCCGACGCTGATGCTGGACGTCGCCCCCGAGGACCAGCCGGCGGCCCAAGAGGTGCTCCAGCGGATCGGCGGCGAGTTGCGCCCGTCGCCCGAAGGCCGCCTCGGCGTCGGGCTGGCCAACGGCGCCGGTTCAGTGGCCGAGGTCATCCGCGCGCTCGACGACCAGGGCATTGCGGTGCGCCATCTCGAGCTCAACGAACCGAGCCTCGACGACGTCTTCGCCGAGGCCACGGGGTATCGCCTGGAAGGCGCGGGCACCAACGCGCCCGACGCGGGCGGGCCGGCCGGCGGACCTGGCCGGCGCGGTCGGCGCCGATGAGCACCTCCGGCCCCATGGCGGCGACGCTGGCGTTCGCCCGGCGCAGCCTGATCGGGCGCCTGCGCCAGCCGGCCTCGCTCGCCCCGTCGTTCGTCTTCCCGCTGTTCTTCGCCGCGCTGTCGACCAGTTCGTTCGGCCGGATCGCCAAGGCGATCCCCAACTTCCCCGCCCCGACGTTCCTGGCGTTCAGCGTCGCCGGGTCGATCGTCCAGGGCGTGCTGTTCGGCGCCACGGCAGCGGCCAACGACCTGGCCACCGACATCGAGCAGGGGTTCTGGGAGCGGATGCTCGCCTCGCCGGTGACCCGGACCTCGATCGTGGTCGGCCGGCTGGCCTCGGCGTTCGTCGTCGGGGCGACCCAGGCGCTGGTGTTCACCCTCGTGTTCATGGCCTTCGGGGTGCGCGTCCAGTCCGGCCCGGTCGGGTTCGTCGGGCTGCTCGTCGGCGGCGGTCTGATCGCCCTGGCCGTGTCCGGGATCTTCGCCGGCTTCGCCATCAGGTCGGGGTCGACCGAGGCCGTGCAGGGTGCGTTCCCGCTGGTGTTCATCCTGATGTTCCTGTCGTCGGCGTTCT
>CAZMHG010000072.1:1829-10187 GCA_964565975.1 uncultured Ilumatobacteraceae bacterium
TTCCCGCGCCAGACGATGAAGGGCTGGTACCGCACCGTCGCCGGCTGGAACCCGATGTCGTACATCGTCGAAGGCATGCGCGGGTTCGTCAACAGCCCGCTCGCCGCCGACCAGTTCACCCGGGCATGGCTGATCCCCGCGGCGATCTCGGTGCTGTCGATCGCCTTCGCCCTGCGGGCAATGCACAACCGACTGGCCGCGTCATGAGCAGCGCCTCGGTCGCCGGCGCATCGGTCGCTGCGGTGCCGTCAGGCACCGAAGCCGGCGCGTCCACGTTGGCACCGGCCCGGGCGCTCGTGGTGCGCAACCTGCGCCGCATCCGCCGGATGCCCTCGGCGTTCGTGCCGTCCATGCTGATGCCCGTCTTCCAGGCGATCGCCTTCTCCGGCGCGTTCGCCGCCGCGGTGCAGTTCGCCGGCGTGCGCAACTCGCTCGACTGGTTCGTCCCGCTCGCCGCAATCCAGGGCGGCGCGTTCGGCGGGATGGGTATCGGGTTGGGCACGATCATCGACATCCAGAGCGGCTTCTTCGACCGGCTGCGGATGGCGCCGATGCCGCGCCGCACGCTGATCGTGGGCCCGTTGCTGTCCTCGATGATCCGCGCCCTGTTGCCGGTCGTCCTCGTCACGGTCGTCGGCGTCGTCGGCGGCATGTCGGTGCCCGGCGGCGCGTTGGCCTTCGTGATGCTCGTCATCGCCGCGGTCGGGATCGGCTTCGCCTCGGCCGGTTGGGCGCTCGGGCTTGCCTACCGGATGCGGTCGATGGCCGCGGCGACGTTGATGCAGTTCGCGATCTTCACGGCGATCTTCCTGTCCGCCGCGCAGATGCCGCTGCGGGCGATGAGCGGGTGGGCCAAGCCGATCGCCCGGTACAACCCGCTGACCAACGTGCTGCGCCTTGCCCGCCAGGGCTTCCTCGGGCAGGTGACCTGGGCCACCACGTGGCCCGGTCTGCTGGCGATCGCCGGCCTGGCCACCCTGACCACGCTGTGGGCGCGGCGCGGCCTCGCCAGCTTCGACCGCTGAACTCCGCCGGCGTACTGGCGTTCCGCTCGCACACCGACAGTCGGACAAGCGATTCGCTTGCCTACACTCGCTGCCATGCGTGATCCGATCGTCCGCCACCGGCTCGGCGCGCTCATCGCCGCCGAGCAGCAGCGATTCGTCGAGCTGCACCCCCGCTCGGCCGCGCTCGCCGAGCAGGCCGTGGACACCCTGCTCGGCGGCGTGCCGATGGCCTGGATGACGAAGTGGCCCGGCTCGTTCCCGCTGTTCGTCGAACATGCCCACGGGGCCCGCTTCACCGACGTCGACGGGATCGAGTACGTCGACTTGTGCATGGGCGACACGGGGGCGATGACCGGCCACGCGCTCGCCCCCGTGGCCGAGGCGCTGGCCGCCCAGGCCCGCAGGGGGATCACCACGATGCTCCCATCCTCCGACGCCGCCTGGGTCGGCGCCGAGCTCGCCCGGCGGTTCGGCCTGCCGATCTGGCAGATGGCGATGACCGCCAGCGACGCCAACCGGTTCGTGCTGCGCTTCGCCCGCAGCCTCACCGGGCGGCGCAAGGTGCTCGTCTTCGACTGGTGCTACCACGGCACGGTGGACGAGGCGCTCGTCATCGCCGCCGGCGACGGCCGGACGATCCCCCGGGCGGGCAGCATCGGACCCGCCGTCGACCCTGCCCTGACGACCGTCGTCGTGCCGTTCAACGACGTCGACGCGCTCGACGCCGCGCTACGGACCGGCGAGATCGCCTGCGTCCTGGCCGAGCCGGCGATGACCAACATCGGCATCGTGCTCCCCCAGCCCGGCTTCCACGAGCAGCTCCGACGGCTGACGCGAGAGACCGGCACACTGCTCGCCCTCGACGAGACCCACACGATCTGCGTCGGGCCGGGAGGCGCCACCGCGGCATGGGGCCTCGAGCCGGACCTGCTGGTCATCGGCAAGACGATCGGCGGCGGCATGCCCGCGGCGGCATACGGGATGACCCACGCCGTTGCCGCCGGTCTGCACGACCACCTGTACGACGGCGGGATCGACGTCAGCGGGATCGGCGGCACACTCACCGGCAACGCGCTGGCACTCGCCGCGGTCCGTGCCACGCTGTCCGGCGCGTTGCGCGCCGACGACTTCGCCGTCACGGTGCCCCTCGCCACCGCCTGGGCCGCAGGCGTGCAGGGCACCATCGAGCGCTACGAGCTGCCGTGGAACGTGCAGCAACTCGGGGCACGCGCCGAGTACTGGTTCTGCCCGCCACCCACGCACGGCGCCGCGGCGGCCGCGGCGATCGATCCCGAGCTGGACGCATTCATGCATCTCTGGGCGCTCAACCGTGGCGTCGTGCTGACACCATTCCACAACATGGCCCTGTTCTCGCCGTTCCACACACCCGCCGACGTCGACCGGCACACCGCGGTCTTCGCTGCCGCCGTGCACGCACTGGCCGGATCAGCCGGATGACGAGGCGCGACCCGACCCCGCGGCCCACCGCCGGCGCCGCCCCGCCGGCGATCGACGCCACGGACCGGATCCTGATCGACGCCTTGCAGCACGACGGCCGGGCGAGCTACGCCGAACTGGCCGCGCTGGTCAGCCTGTCGCCCGCGGCGACCCGCCTGCGCGTCCAGCGCTTGCTCGACGCTGGCGTGGTGCGCGTCGTCGGTGTGACCGATCCCCTGGCACTCGGCTACCCGACGATGGCCGCGTTGGGCGTGCGGGTGGATCGCAACGTGCGCCGGGTGGCCGACGCGATCGCGGCGATCGACGGCGTGATCTACGTCGTCTTCACGTCGGGGTCGTTCGACCTGATCGTCGAGGTGCTGTCCGAGAACTCGGCTGGCCTGCTGGCGGTGATCGACGACCGGATCCGCACAATTGCCGACGTGCGCAGCGTCGAGAGCTTCACGTACTTCGGCATCCACACCCACCGATTCGTGTGGGGCGCGCGCTGACGCCGTGTGGCTCCGGGCGATGGTGAACGGCTACGGTGCCGTCACCGGCTGGGGATCGATTGGGGGACCTACGCGTGGAGATCACGATCACCGTCAACGGCACAACGCACACCGACGACGTCGAACCTCGCACCCTGTTGGTCAACTACCTGCGTGACGTGCTCGACCTGACCGGCACCAACGTGGGGTGCGACACGTCGTCGTGCGGCGCGTGCACCGTGCACCTCGACGGGGTCTCGGTGAAGAGTTGCACGGTGCTCGCCGTGCAGGCCGACGGCCACGAGGTGACCACGATCGAGGCGCTGGCCAGCGGCGGCACGATGCACCCGATGCAGCAGGCGTTCATCGACAACCACGGCCTGCAATGCGGGTTCTGCACGCCCGGCATGGTGATGGCAGCCACCAGCCTGCTGCAGGAGAACCCCCACCCGACCGAGGCCGAGGTGCGCTGCGGGCTGGAAGGCAACCTGTGCCGGTGCACCGGCTACCACAACATCGTCCAGTCCGTGCTGGCCTGTGCTGCGGCAGGCGCGACGTGATCCCCGCACCGTTCGACTACGTGCGCGCCGGGTCGTCCGCCGAGGCGATCAGCCTGCTCGGCGAACACGGCGACGACGCCAAGCTGCTGGCCGGCGGGCACAGCCTGTTGCCGTTGATGAAGCTGCGCCTGGCCCAGCCGGGCGTGCTGGTCGACATCGGCCGCGTCGGCGACCTGTCGTACATCCGTGAGGCGAACGGCGAGGTGGCGATCGGTGCGCTCACGACGCACTCGCAGCTCGAGCACAGCTCGTTGCTCGGCGCCCGGGTTCCGTTGCTGCGCGCCGCCGCGTGCGAGGTCGGCGACCCACAGGTGCGCCATCGCGGCACGATCGGCGGCTCGCTGGCCCACGGCGACTCGGCCAGCGACCTGCCCGCCGTCGTGCTCGCCCTCGGCGGCACGCTCGTCGCCGAAGGGCCCAACGGCCGGCGCCAGATCGCCGCGGCCGACTTCTTCCACGGCTTCCTCGAGACGGCGCTCGCCCCGGACGAGATGCTCGTCGAGGTCCGCGTCCCCACCACGCCCGGCGGGTTCAGCTTCCAGAAGTTCAACCGCCGCGCCCAGGACTGGGCGATCGTCGGTGTCGCCGCCTGGCGCAACGAGCGTGGCTGCGGGATCGGACTGGTCAACATGGGCAGCACGCCGATCCTGGCGACGAGCGCGATGGCGGCGCTGGACGGCGGGGCGAACATCGCCGATGCCGCCGAACTCGCCGCGGCCGAAGCCGATCCGCAGCGCGATCTCAACGCGTCACCCGAGTTCCGCATCCACCTGGTCAAAGTACTCGTGCGCCGTGCGCTGGAGGAATGCGCTCGTTAGCCTTGCGCGGATGACCTCCGGCGAGCCGCCCGATCTGGCCGCCGGCTCGCCGGTCGAACGTCGATTGCGGCTTCGCTCCCTGGTGCCCGTGGACCGGATGCGCCGCGTCCGCATCGGGCTGATGGTGGCGTACGCGGTGGTCTTCGCCTGGTGGCTGTGGAACCGCGGCCTGATCTACGAACGCCTCGTCGTGGCCGTCGCCGTGGGCATCTTCCTGGTCTGCGCGTTCATCGGGCGGCCGTGGCGCACCTGGATGTGGCTCCTGCTCGACGTCGCGCTGTACGCGGCGATGTGGTCCGCCTACGAGTACTCGTACCGCAACTCGCAGTACGTCGGACTGCCCAAACAGGTGCACTACGCGCGAGACCTGGACCGTTGGTTGTTCTTCGGCACCGACCCGACCGAGTGGATGAACAAGCACCTGTACACGCCTGGTCATGTGCGCTGGTGGGAGTGGTTCCTGTCGATGACGTACTACTCGCACTTCATCGTCCCGCCGATCGTGATGGCCGTGCTGTGGGCCCTCAGCCGTCGGCAGTGGGCCAAGTTCATGCGCCGCTTCGCCACCATCCTGGCGATCGCCTGCGTGCTGTTCGTGCTCCTGCCCACCGTGCCGCCGTGGATGGCAGGCGACCCCCGGTTCGCGTACCGGATCATGCCCGAGATGCAGCGATTCACCTGGCGCGGCGTGTCCAACCTGGGGTTCTCGTACTTCAGCAGCTCCTGGAACCTGGCGGTCCTCAAGGGCAACGCCTACGCGGCGATGCCGTCGCTGCACACCTCGTTCGCCACGATCGTGCCCGTGTTCCTGTTGCCGTGGGTCAAGCGCCGCTGGGTCAAGGTCCTGATGCTGTGCTTCCCCGTGTTGATGCTCACCGCGCTCGTCACCTTTGCCGAGCACTGGGCGGTCGACGGCATCGCCGCGTGGTTCATCGTCGCCTTCGCCTTCTGGATGTGGCGCACGATCGAGCGCAAGCTGCGTGACCGCCGCGCCGATCGGGCGCGTGCCGCCGTGCAGCGCCAGCCGGCGCCGCTGCTCGCCCTGGTCGGCGCGACATGACCCGCAAGCGGCTCGACCCGCCCAAGGTGCTGCTCGATCGCAGCTTCCTGGCCGCCCTCACCGACCCGGGCGCGGCCGCGCACGCGGCCGTCGCCGACGTCTACGTCGGCCTGGTCGAGCAGTACCGCATGGACGCGGCGTTGCCGATGGCGATCACCGACGACCTGGACGACCTGGGCATCGATCGGGCGACACGCAGCACGCTGCTGGCGCCCGTGCGCCCGCTGCACCCGGCGGGTCAGCATCGGCGCGCCGCACGGCGCACGCAGGGCGTGCCCGACGACCTCCGCCTGACCGCGGCGATGTTCGTGTGGAACCGCCTCGACCGGATCGCCACCGTCGACCCACGCTGGTCTGCGTTCGACGTGCCGCTGCTCGGGCCGGCGTTGCCCGACGTCACGGCGCAGCCCGACGTCACGGCGTTCACGGCGGACACGTCGTTGCCTGACGTCTCGGCGGACACGCACGGCACGGCTGGCGGCGCCGCGTGGGAATCGGCCCAGCCACTACCCTGACACGGACACCCAGTCAGGACAGGTGAACCATGTCGCACGACGATCGCGACGACCGAACCCACGAGGCCTTCCTCGACGCCATCGCCGACGCCGACCCGTATCCCTACTGGTACGACGACAAGGACGAGCCCGACAGCAATCCCACGCTGGTGCGGACCGAGAGTTGCGACCTGTGCGTCGTCGGTGGCGGCTACACCGGCTTGTGGACCGCGCTGATCGCCAAGGAGCGTGACCCCAAGCGCGACGTGGTGCTGATCGAGTCGCACGAGATCGGGTCGGCGGCCAGCGGGCGCAACGGCGGGTTCATGGAGTCCAGCCTGACCCACGGGGTGATGAACGGGCACAACCGCTTCGGCGAGGAGCTCGACCTGCTCGAAGAGCTCGGCCTGGCCAACCTGAACGAGATCGAAGCGGCGATCAAGCGGTACCGGATCGACTGCGACTACGAGCGCACCGGCGTGATCGACGTGGCCACGGCCGACCACAGCGAGGCCTACGTCGACGAGCTGCGCGAGGAGTACCAGCTGCTGCGCAACCTCGGCCAGCGGGTGGAGTGGCTCGACCAGGCCGCAGTCCAGGCCCAGGTCAACTCGCCCACCTATACCGGCGGGGTGTTCCGCAAGGATCGCGCCGCGCTGGTCGATCCGGCACGGCTGTGCTGGGGGTTGAAGACCGCGGCGATGTCCCTCGGTGTGCGCATCTACGAGGACACCAAGGCGACCTCGATCGCCAAGGACGGTGTCGGCGTGCTGATCACCACGCCGCTCGGGCGAGTCCGCGCCGGCAAGGTGGCGCTGGCGACCAACGCGTTCAAGCCGCTGCTCAAGCGCGTCGGCCACTACATCGCACCGGTCTACGACTACTGCATGGTGACCGAGCCGCTGTCGCACGCCCAGCTCGCATCGGTCGGCTGGGCCAACCGGCAGGGCATCTCCGACATCCCCAACCAGTTCCACTACTACCGGCTCACCGAGGACAACCGGATCCTGTGGGGTGGGTACGACGTCATCTACTACTGGGGCGGCAAGGTCAACACCGAGCTGGAGAGCCGCCCGGCGACGTGGGCCAAGCTGAGCAAGCACTTCTTCACCACGTTCCCGCAGCTCGACGGGGTCAAGTTCTCGCACGTGTGGGGCGGGGTGATCGACACGTGCAGCCGCTACAGCGTGTTCTGGGGCCAGGCGCTGCAGGGCCGCGTCGCCTACGCCGTGGGCTACACCGGGCTGGGTGTCGCCGCGTCCCGGTTCGGCGGCGAGGTGATGGTCGACCTGCTCGACGGCCGCAGGTCGAAGGCCACGCTGACCCGCTTCGTCAAGGAAAAGCCGCTTCCCTTCCCACCCGAGCCGTTCCGCTTCGCCGGCATCCAGGCCACCCGCTGGTCGCTCGATCGCGAGGATCGCACCGGCAAGCGCAACGCCTGGCTGCGTGGCATGGATCGCTTGGGCCTCGGCTTCGACAGCTGACGGCGCACCCGGATCAGGGCCCGTCGCGCCGGCTCACGTCACTTCACGTCACGCCGGGGCGGTACGACGCCACACGGCGCAGGCGCGCGCCGGCACCTTGCCGTCCTGCAACCCACCGGTGGCGCTGCACAGCGCGAGCGTCCACGGACCAGGCTCCTGGAAGTGGAACTCCAGTGGCTCGGTCCACATGTTGATCGCCGCGTACCACTCGCCGTTGGTCCACGCCACCGTGTGCGAGAACCAGCCCTCGTCGGTCTGGCCGTCGACGCCGTAGGTCCGCACGCCGACGGGTGGCGAGGCCTTGCGCAGGGCGATCAGCGCGGCGACGAAGTCGTGCACATCGCGGAACCGATCGAGGCGCGACCAATCGACCCACGACACCGGGCTGTCGCACCGGTACGGGTTCGGGTCGCCGCCCTGCGTGCGGCCGAACTCGTCGCCCATCACGAACATCGCCGCGCCTTGCGCGAGGAGCAGCGCGGTGAACGCGTTCTTGATCAGCTGCGGTCGCAGCGATTCGGGGGCGGCCCAGGCGACGTGGGTCGGCATGTCGGTGGCGAACACGTCGTACAGCGTCAACCCGTCGTGTGCGGTGACGAAGTTGACGGTGCGCTGCGGCGCGGTGCCGTGCCCGAACAGGTCCTGGCTGGCGGTGAGCCGCTGGACGACGTCGTCGATCCGGCCCTGGTCGCCGCGCAGCAGGGCACGGATGTCCTCGCGGAACCGGTCGTTCCACTGGCGCCACGGCAGGACCCACTCCGGGTCGCCGACCATGTAGCGGCCGAGGTCCCACGGCTCGGCGACGACCTCGACGCCCTGCGCCGCAGCCCACGCGGCGATGTCCTCGACGAAGTCGCCGCCGTTGCGCGCCAAGATCGAGGCGAGGTCGAAGCGGAAGCCGTCGACCCCCATCGCCACGAAGCGCTGCAAGGCTTCCATCACCAGCCGGCGGACCTCGCTGTCGGTCACGTCGACGGTGTTGCCGCACCCGCTGTCGTTGTTCGGCA
>CAZMHG010000073.1:0-9933 GCA_964565975.1 uncultured Ilumatobacteraceae bacterium
AGGCCGCCGTCATCGGCGACACCGTCGGCGACCCGTTCAAGGACACCGCCGGCCCCGCGCTGAACCCGCTGATCAAGGTGATGAACCTGGTGTCGTTGCTGATCCTCCCGGCGATCATCAGCCTGCAGGACAACGACGGCGCCCGTTTCGCCGTCGCCATCGGCGCGCTGGTGATCCTGATCGGTGCGATCGTGTTCAGCAGCCGCAAGACCACCTCACTGACCCGCGCCAAGGCCTGACCGTCGCGATTGCCCGGGGCGCCGGGCGGCCGTCGCCGCCCGGGTCCGGGCGGCCGTCGCCGCCCGGACCCGCCCCGACTACAGGTCGGGCCGGCGCGCCAGCGTCCCAGCCGGCCGTGGCGCCGCGCGCAGATGGTCGACCGGCGTGGGGCGCGTGCCCGCCGTCGCATCGGCAACCGCCTGCCCGGCGGCCAACAGCGAGTCGGTGATCGTCGTCGCCAGCGCCTCGGCGGCCTTCGGGCCGACGGGGTAGCTGGTGTCGTAGTCCACACCCAGCCCGAGCGCGGCGTGGCCGTCGCGGAACTCGCCAAGCCAGGCGGGCAGCACCGAGAGCATCGCCCGGTAGCGCACCCAGCGGTGGTTCTCCCAGCCTGGCCCGCCCGGCGCGAAGCGTTGCGCGGCGACCGCGCCGGCGTGCTCGCCGCGCCGGACCAAACGCTCGATGGTCGTGCTGCTCATCTCCAGGTTCATGCCGCCCTGGGTGGCGGTCTGCAGCACGTGGACGATTCGGTCGCGAAAGCCCGGCTGGTTCATCAGGACGGTGTCGTTCCAGTTCTGCGCCGTACGGAACGCCGCCCCGGCGAACCCGGCGACAGCCTTGGCCCCGGCCGCCGGCATCTCGCTGATCCGTGGCGCGAGCCCGGTGTTGTTGCCGGTCGCCATCCGGATGTTGTTCCCCGTCTGCTCGTCCTGGCTCTCGTCACCGTCGTCGGCGAAGCGGTCGAGGTTGACGGCGAACGTGGGGCGCGTCGGCAGCGCGGCGTCGAACAGGAACAGCGGGAAGTTGCTGCACAGGCCACCGTCGGTGAACCACACCTTGACGAACGCCGGGGCGCCCGCCGTGGAGCGGCGCCGGTCGATGGTCCACATCGGGACCGCCGAGATCAACAGCGGGAAGCTCAGCGACATGCGTGTGGCGACGATCACCGGCAGGTCCTGGGCGAGGGGAAGCCGGTTCAAGGTCAGCCCGGCAGCGCCGGCGGCGGCGAGCTCGGCCACCTCGGCGTCGCCGGCGCTCGGTGCCGGGTGCGCGGCGAGGTGCGCCATCACCGAAGCGGGGAACAACCTGGCCCACTCGTCCGGGTCGTAGAAGTAGCGCCGGTTCGACCACGGCATCTCGAACGGATGCGCTTCGCTGAGGCTCGTCGCCACCATCCGCAGGTCGATGCACGGGTCGGCCGGCCGCCCGTCGACGGGTGCCTCGGCCGGGCCAGCGCTCCCGCCCGGCCCGGCCCACAGCTGGCCGAACGTCAACGGCGAGGTCGTCCCGGCGAGCGCGTCGACGTTCGTCGACAGCCAGTCGGTGAACGCCGTGTTCGACTCGCTGTGGCCGGTGCAGATCCCGAACATGTTGTCGACCACACGGTGGGTCAGCAGCCGCCACACACGCAGGCCGACCGCCGCCAGCCAGCCGACGACGACGGCGAGCGCACCGAGCAGCACGACGACGAGGCTGCTCGGCCAGCGCAGCCCGGCGCCGTAGATCACCGCGAGCACGCCGGGCAGTACGCCGATCAGGCTGACGAGCGGGACGGCCCGCACGACGCGCCACAGGCGGACGAGCCACGTCGGTCCGGCCACCGGCCGGGTGAGCCCGACCATCAGCCGCAACATCGGTCGCGTCTTCCTGGTCGGCTGGAACAGGCGCAGCAGCCCACCGTTGTCCAGTTGCTTGGGCAGCGCGCGCAACTTGACGAAGCCGCCCGAGGCACGCCCGTACTCCGCAGCGGCACCGAGCGCCGCGCCGATCGCCCCGGCCGACGCGCCACCAAGGCCGCGGAACCGGTAGTCCTCGGCGAGCCGGGCGAGGACACCCGGATAGATCACACCGGACGTGATGCCGCCCTTCATCACCACGTCGCACTCCGCGTTGGGAGCGTCCACGGTGCTCACGCGGTCGTCTCCGTGACCGGCGCGTCGACCGGCGCGGTGATCGGCACGGCGATCTCCAACGAGTCCTGGTCGGCGTGTCCGGGATCGCTCGAGCAGTACACCGCGTGCGCCCGGCGGGCCAGGGTGTCCAACAGTGGCCGGCGCGGGATCTCCGGCCACTGGCTGATGCGCTGCACCGACACCGCCGCAGCGTCCAGCTGACCGTCGCTCACCAGACCGTCGAGGAAGGCACGCGGCGTCGCGTTGTGGCTGCCGTGATGCCCGACCTTGAGAAACGTCGTCCGGGCCAGCAGCTCGCGGTGCGCTGGGCGGCCGAGCACCGACTTCCAGATGCCCCATTGGGCGTCGCCCGGGAACAGCAGCACCGCATCACCGAGCTCGAAGGCGAGCATCACGCTGGTGTTGTTCACCGCGTGGTCCAGGCGTGCGGCGACGTCCAGCACCGTGTCCGGCGACCACGCGCAGGCACCGATGCTGTCCTTGTCCGGCACCAGGTGACCCCACGCCTGCGCATACCGCTCGCGCGGCACGGCGAACCGCTGATCGAACGGCAGGCGATTGGCCACGTCGTTCGGAGCGGCCGGCGCCGACGCCGACGCCGAGTTGCGTGGTGCCCCGAGCAGGCCGCCGCGCCACAGGTACCGCTCGTCACCGGGTGGGTCCATCAACCGGCGCACGGCCGGGTCACGGCTGGGGCCAAGCACGTGGACGGCCAGCCCGGGACAGCCGTCCGGTCGGATCACGGTCTCGTCCTCGACGGCAAGGAACCGGCGCCGTGCCGCACCGGCGAAACCCTCGTGCAGTGTGGCCATCGCCCGGGCGTTGGGCCGCGAGTTGCCGACCAGGCCGACCAACCCGCGTAGCTCGCTGCTGTCCGCCAGCGCCCGCTCCCGATCGAGTGCCGCGTGCAAGCGCTCCGCGGCGTCCACCTGGCCGGTCGCGATCGCCTGGGCATCCTCGGTCGGCCCCTCGGTCCACGGCATCCAGACCTCACCAACGTGGACCGCGGCCCACTGCTCGCTGGTGAACCCGGAGACGTGATCCTGATGCCGGTGCGTGGCGACCACGACGTCGAGGTGCGGATCGACACCGAGCCGTTCGACGATCTGGGCCACCGTGCGCTCCATCGTCCAATCACCTGGGCGGCGACCGGCGTTGTGCACGCCGCAGTCGACCAGCACCCGGAACGGTGTCTCCGACGGTGTCGGAAACTCGACCAGGAAGCAGTCGCCGAAGCCGACGTTGTACATCACGACCCGGACGTCGGTTGCGTTCATCGGCGGCCCGGTCCGCTCGTACGGTCGGTCACGCGCAGGTCGAGCCGTCGATCCATGCGCTCGGTCAGGTATGCCGCGTCGCACCACGCCATCTTCGGGTCGTCGACGTCCAACGACTCCACGTAACGCTCGAACTGTTCGACCCGCTGCGCGGCGAGCGCGGCGTACGCCGCACTCAGGTGCTCGGCCGGGAGCGGGCGCGCCGCGAGATGGCGCACGGTGCCGTCGGCCGAGAACACCGCGGTCGCCCCGGCCTCCAGCACCAGCCCGCCGCGCTCGACGCGATGCGGCGACCCTGGCTTGGGTGTCTGCATCCACTGGGCGACCAGTTCGGGCTCGAGCAGTCCCCGGTCGTTGACCCGGAAGCCGGCATGGACGCCGGCAAAGTCGGGGCGGATGCCGTCGATCAGCTGCAGGGCCGCGGTGTGCTCGCGGCCGAACTTGACGAGCTCCGACGCCAGCCGGCCGTTGTCGTCGGACGGCCGGCCGAGCGCGTGCGCCGGGCCCAGCCGGGTGGCGAGCATGTCGAGCACCACGTTCGGGGCGAGGCTGACCCCGTCCAGCTCCTGGGGGCGATTGAGCACCAGCGCGTCGTCCGACAGTGACGTGGCCATCGGCGGATAGATGCCGTGCTGCCGGAAGGACTCGATCATCGTCGGGCGGCGATCCTCGTCGTCGTTCGGGTGCAGGTCGAAGTCCGCGGTGATCATCGCCCGCAGGAAGTCGCCGAAGGTCACGTCGACGGGCGGCAGGTACTCGAAGGCGCGCAGGCACATCGTCAACACGTCCTGGGCGGCGCCGGCGGCGAGGCGTGTCGCCACGTTGGCCAGGTCGGCCGGCAGGTCACCGGGCGGGAGGACGCCGGTGCCGCCGGTGGCCAGGCGCACGGACTCGGCGAGCCGCCCGCGATAGATGCGGAAGAAGCCGTCGAACACCGCGGCGACCAGGACCGAGCCACGGTCGTGCGGTTCGACCGCGTTGGCGTAGATCGCCGGGTCCGGCGGGCTGTCGTCGGCGGCACGCCGCAGCGCCTTGCCGCCGCCGGTGGTGTAGCCGAACTGGGCGGCCAGCTCGAGCAACCGTCCCGGCCGGGTGATGTCGGCCTGCGTCGCGGCGATCTCCCGGCGGAGGACCGCAGGCAGGCTGAAGTGCTGGAAGATGGCGACGATGTCGGCGATCGCCTCGTGGAACGCCGGCGCGTCCGGGTTGGTCCCCTTGACGAACCGCCGACGCAGCCGGTGCACCACGGCATGGGTCGCCTCGTGGGCGACGATGTCGTGCGACAGGCAGGTGAACACGGTCTGGCCGGGCAGGCTCGGCCCCGGGTTGTGCAGATCCGCGGTGTAGTAGCCGAAGTGCAGCGTGTTGGTCGCCGGCTGGAAGAACGCGTTGGCGCCACGGAAGGCGTGCGGGAACACGGTCAGCGGTTCGCCGCCGTGCCAGCGCAGGCGGCGACCGAGGGCTCGTTCGAAGTTGCCGATGACCTTCATGACCACCGCGTAGACCATCTGCTGGTGGAATCGGGGATCGGTGTCGGACGGATCGAGGCCGCCGCGGATCAACACGGCCGGGTCGTCGAGGTCCACCGGCGCGTACCACTGGCCGTTGCTGTCGTAGTCGACGATCCGCACCTGCGCGCCGCATGGCCCCGGCCTGAGGGGTTCGTTGATCAGTTCGATCGTGGTCACGTCGCCCGAGCGGTTGAAGCTCGGGTCCAGGGCGTAGATCTTCAGCGGTCGCACCAGTGCCGGCGCGTACGGCGGCGACTGGACAGCGGCCGACGCGTCGGTCGTGGCCGTGGTCGGCTGCTGCGCCGCAGCGTTGGCAGGCGGGTCAGCCGAGACCTGGCTGGCGGGCTGCTGATCGTCGGCTGCGGTCACGTGAGGGCCTTCCTGGCCGGCGACGAAAGAAAGGGGGCCGTTTTGCGTCGTGCCCAGGACGTCGGGCCGTTTTACATCGGTGCCCAGGATTGACCTGGTGCGAGGATACGACGGGCTATTCGGAGCGTCAAGGCGCCACGCCGTTCGCCGACGGTAGACATCGCCGGCCGGCAGATAGCGTGGCGAGCCGTGCTCGGGCTCCTGGACTTCGCCAACAAGTGGATCGAGAAGGGCGGCCTGATCGTCCTGGCGTTGATCGTCTTCGCCGAGTCCGGGCTGCTCGCCGGGTTCTTCCTGCCGGGCGACTCGTTGCTGTTCTTCGCCGGCTTCCTCACGTCGGGGGCCGGCGGGCACAAGCTGCCGAACATCGTCGTGGTTGCAATCGTCGCCGCGGTCGCCGCGCAGGTCGGCGACCAGGTCGGCTACCTGATCGGCCGGCGGTTCGGTCCGACGCTGTTCAACCGTCCGAAGAGCCGGTTCTTCAACCCGGCGAACGTCGCCAAGGCGCACGCGTTCTTCGACAAGCACGGACCGAAGGCGATCGTGTTGGCCCGCTTTGTGCCGATCGTGCGCACGTTCGTCCCAACCGTGGCCGGCGTCGGGCGGATGGAGTACCGCACGTTCGTCAGGTACAACGTGCTCGGCGGCATCCTGTGGGCGTGCGGCGTCACCGTCCTCGGCCACTTCCTCGGCGAGGTCGAGTTCATCAAGAACAACATCGAGGTCGCCGCCGTCGTCATCGTGCTCGTCTCGATCGCGCCGCTGCTGGTCGAGTTCTGGCGTCACCGCCGCGCCCGCGCCAAGGCCGACGCCTAGGTCCGGGGGCGCGGCGCCCGCATGCCGTGGCTGGAAAGCTCGCGGGATGGTTGACGAGCACAGCTACGCCCTGACCTCCACCTGGACGGGGAACCGCGGCACCGGCACCTCCGGCTACCGCGACTACGACCGCCTGGTGAGCGTCGAGATCCCCGGGAAGCCGACCATCTTGGCCTCGGCCGACACGGCGTTCCGCGGCGATCCGCAGCGATGGAACCCGGAGGACCTGCTGCTCGCGGCGCTGTCGGAGTGCCACCTGCTGTCCTACCTGCACGCCTGCGTCGTGCGCGGCGTGGTCGTCACGGCGTACCGCGACGAGGCCACGGCCACGATGGTCACCAGCGGCAACGGCGGTTCGTTCCGCGAAGCGGTGCTGCGCCCACGGGTCACCGTCGCCGAGCGCTCGATGGTCGACGCCGGCGTTGCCGCGCACCACGACGCGCACGAGTGGTGCTTCATCGCCAACTCCGTCAACTTCCCGGTGCGGGTCGAACCGGTCGTCGACGCCGGCTGATTGCGGTGGCCGCCGGCTGACTGCCGGGGCCGCCGGCCGACGCGCAGCCGACGCTCAGCCCGCCGGCGGGGCGACGAAGTCGATCAGCTGCTCGACCGCGCCGACCAGTTCGGGCCGCAGGTCGGCAAACGTGCGCACCTGGTTGCGCAGCCGCGGCCAGTAGCCGGCGACGTCGGTCCCGAGCGCGCGGCAGAGGCCCTCCTTCCACGGCACCCCGCGCGGCACCACCGGCCAAGCGTCGAGCCCGAGCACCTTGGGCCGGATGCCCTCCCACACGTCGACGAACGGGTGACCCGTGACGAGGACCGAGGGGTGGCGGACATCGGCGGCGATGCGGGCCTCCTTCGAGCCGGGCACCAGGTGATCGACGAGCACACCCAACCGGCGACCGGGCCCCGGCGCGAACCCGGTGACCAGCGCGGCCAGGTCGTCGATGCCGTGCATCGGCTCGACGACGATGCCGAGTTCGCGCAGGTCGTCGCCCCAGACGTGCTCGACCAGCTCGGCGTCGTGGACGCCTTCGACCCAGATCCGGCTGGCCTTGGCGACGGTGGCCGAGCGCGTTACCGGCGCCACCGAACCGCTGGCGGTGCGCGCCGGTGCCGTGGGCGAAGCGACCGGGGCGACCAGGGTGACCGGGCGGCCATCGATCAGGAACCCGCCCGGTTTGAGCGCGAACTGGCGCAGCTTGCCGGCTCGATCGCGCAGCGTGAGCACACCACCCGCCAGCCGGACGACGTCGCCGCAGAACCCGCTGGCCCGATCCTCGACGACCAGCCCGGCGCGGGCGGTGACCGACGGGTACACCGAACGCCGATCCCGGTTGGCGTCGCTGAGGATGTCGTCGGGCAACCCGCCCGAACGGCCGGCGGAGTGAGGCGTCACCCGGCCACTGTACGGGCCAGCCACCCGCCCGACCCGAGCACCTGCAGGACGCAGCGCCCGTCGCTTCGCCGGTACGGCGCACGCAGGCCGGCGTACGGGGCGGCGAGGTCGCTCGGGATGTGCGGGACACCCCACAGGTGCAGGCGCCGGGCCGGGCCGGCGAGGTGGAGGTCACCTTCGGTGAGCTCGACCACCGCGTCGAACTCGCCGTCCTGGACGTAGCCGTGGTCGCGCCGCTCGGCCGCGCGCACGGCACCCCACTCGATGTCCATCGCCACCGGGACCCGACGGCCGAAGGCGTCGCCACAGGCGTCGCCGGGATCGTCCAGCAGCACCCCGTACCCCTCGTTGCCCAGGCTCCACTGCTCGAACGGCGCGTCGCACACGTGGTCGGCCCACATCTCTGCCGGCTTGAGCTCCAACCCGGCGCGTCGCCCGGCGCCGTCGAGCTCGGCGAGGTACAGGTACGGCTGCCCGTGGCGCACCAGGCCGGCCCAGTAGTCGAAGCGCCGGCCGCGCAGCTCCAGCCCGACGAACCAGCCGGCCGTGGCCGGCTCGGTCCAACCCCACCACCACCACGTCTCGACGGCCTGTTCGGGATGCTCGTGCTCGTCGGCCGCGACCAGCGCGCCGTCGGTGCCGTTGGTGCCGACGGCGCCGTCGTCGGCGGCAGTCGGTCGAGCGGGCATCGTCGGGCAGACTACGGGGCGTGATCCGCTACCTCAGCCTGGAATGGCTCGACGCGCTCGGCGCGGCCGTCGCCGCCGACGAGACGCTGAACCAGCTCGCCGTGACCCATGCCATCGGGCTCACCCAGGAGGTCACCGACGGGCCGGAGGGGACGGTCGTCTACCACCTCAGCGCCGGGGACGGCGGGGCGCAGTTCGGCCCCGGCCCGGCCGAGCCCGAAGACGTGCGGATGACCGAGGACTGGGCCACCGCCGTGGCCGTGGCCACCGGCACGACCAACGCCCAGGAGGCGTTCATCACCGGCAAGATCCGCCTGACCGGCAACCAGGCCAAACTGATCGCCGCGCAGCCGGTGTTCGCCCAGCTGAGCCGGATCTTCGCCGCGGTCGGCGAGCAGACCGAGTACCGCTGATGCCTGCCGCGCGGCCGGCGCGCCGTGGCGTGGCGTAGGCCCCGATGCCCGAGCTCCCCGAAGTCCAGGCGCATGCCGAGCGGCTCACCGAGCAGTTCGCCGGCCACCGCCTGAAGCGGCTCCAGCCGTTCAACTTCTCCGTGTTGAAGACTGCCGTGCCACCACCCGACGCGGCCTACGGCGAGGCGTTGCTCGACGTCGGCAGGCGCGGCAAGTACCTGCTGGTGCGGTTCGAGACGCTCACGTTCGCCGTCCACTTGATGCAGGGCGGGCGCTTGCTGGTCGACGACAAGCAGTCACCCAAGCCGCGCAACGGCCGGGCCCGGTTCGTGTTCGACGACGGTCCGGCGTTGCTGTTGACCGAGGCGGGCACCGAACGCCGCGCGGGTGTGTGGTGCCTGGCCAACGACCGCGGGCGCACGCCGCTCGACGTGCCGCCCCTCGACCGGCTCGGCCCCGAGGCGCTCGACCTCACCGTGGACGAGTTGGGGGCGCGGTTCACGGCAACCAACATGCGTCTGCACGGGTACCTGCGCGATCAGCACAACATCGCCGGGCTGGGCCGCATGCTGGCCAACGAGATCTGCCACCGTGCGCATCTCTCCCCGTTCACGATGACCGGCAAGCTGGACGCGTCGGGCGTCGCCGCCGTGCACCACGCGCTGCACCAAGCGGTCGACGACGGCCTGGCGTACGAGCGCACCCGTGCCGACATGAGTTCGTCGGCCGACCGCCCCGGGCACGTTCACGGCCGGGTCGGCGAGGCCTGCACGACCTGCGGGGACACCATTCGCAGCGTGACCTACAGCGGCTACACCGTCGCCTACTGCCCCACCTGCCAGACCAGCGGCAAGGTGCTGGCCGACAACACGACCTCGCGCTTCTTGAAGTAAGTCGACCGGCAGCGACGACCACCCGAACGACGGGCTCACTGCACCACAGCGCCGGAAGTACCAGGCGGTGCTCGTATGAAACCACGCACAGGTTGTGTCTATATGTGTAGGGTTTCATACATGCCGTCAGGTGCGCTGCTTGATCGGGTCCGTCGCCTCGGGCCGGTGTTCCGGGCCCGGGACGCGCGCGCCGCGGGCCTGTCGTGGCGCGATCTGTACGAGTTGCGCGACTCGGGCGACGTCGTCGTGCTGTCGCGCGGCGTGTACCAGCTCACCGAGCGGGCCGGGGCCGGTGAGGTCGACTTCGTGGCGGTCTGCCAGCGGGCGCCACACGCCACGATCTGCCTCAACTCGGCGCTCGCATACTGGGATCTCACAGACGAGAACCCTGCCCGCGTCCACCTGGCGGTCCCCCGCGGCAGCACGCGGCCGCT
>CAZMHG010000074.1:0-7713 GCA_964565975.1 uncultured Ilumatobacteraceae bacterium
GCCCGGCAACAGAAGCGGGGGATGACGGCGTGAAAGACCGCTGACGGCGTGAAAGACCGCTGACCGCTCAGAAAGCTGAGCCGAGGACCTTCGGGTCAGCCGACTCGCCGGCAGGGCAGCGTCAGCCCTGAAGCGGGAATGGTCGTATCACGAGCGTTCATCGCCTGATGGACGGGGGTTCGATTCCCCCCAGCTCCACAAGGATTTTGGAGCATATGCCCTGCTCAGGGCATATGCTCCTTCATCGCTCGGGCGGTCGAGGGCGGAAAAGGGGCGGCACAGAACGTCGAGGGGCGGTGACAGGGCGGTGACGCTGCCGCGGCCCGGTGCACTGGCCCGGGGCCTGCAGCGGCATGCACGTTGGCCCGTCGGTAGCGCAGCGGTCGCGTCCGAGAGGGGCACGCGGGGCGTCTAGGTTCGTCGAATGGATCGCCCGGTACTGCCCCTCGACATCGGCCCCGCGGTGACCGACCCGGTCCTCGCGATCGGGGACTCCGGCTTCACAGCGCAGATCAGCGCCGAGAACTGGTTGATGGTTGGGGCGCCGGCGACGGTGTGGCGCGAGCCGAGTCTGGGGCCGTGGGAAGGTCGGGTTCTGGGCTTCAGCCGAGCGCTGTACTCGCGGGCGACTTGGACACTTGCGTCGGGCGACCTGCGCGAGCACAAGTTCTTCTCGAAGCCCGACGATCCGTTCGTCACCGGCCACACCTTCCCGGTGACGATTGCCGGTCACTCGTGGACAGCGACCGTCGTCGAGTGCGTTCGCGCGACGAGGGTGTCTATCTCGTTCACGATCCAGAGCGGTGCGACTCGTCGGCGGGACTTCTTCCGAGTTGGTCAGCTCGACGGGTACGCGAAGCCGACCGAGAACGACATGGTGGCGCTCTACGCGCTGCCAGCGATCACGGACCCGTGACCTTGGCCAACTCGTTCAGAGCCGCTCGGACCTCCGGCCACCGTGAGCCGAGCGAATGGAGGCCCTTGGCGATCTCACGCTGCCGACGAGCGAGTTCGGCCGCGGTCGTGAGGAGTTCATCACCCGACTCGCAGTCAAGGCCGACATCGGCGGGACCTCAAGGGTTCGAAGGCCCACCACGGTCGAGCCCGGTACCTGCGTCAACGACACCTGCGGAACCGTCTGAGATGTCTAAGGCGCACTCTTGTCGCCCCTGTCGCACCATCCATGTCTGCCGAGCACTGACACACTACTCTGAGGTGGGTGAGCGACCCTCGGTTCCGACCACGGGAGTACTGCGCCGAGCCAGCCGCCTACGGCAAGGCCAATGTCGTGAGCTGGATCGGCGACGCCGATCAACAGCGCGCCGAGGCTGCCCGACTGCAACATGAATGTGCGGTGCGGATCCGGACAGCGGCCATGGCGCGCTTCGGCAGCGTCGGGCGCTACGCAGAGGCGATCGGCCAGACTCCGGACCGACTCAGGAAGGTTCTGCGCGGCGAAGCGGTCATGCAGCTCGAGGATCTGGCGGCCGCGCGCATCCACCTAGGCGTGCGGCTTGGCGTAGAGACGTGAGCCGTCGAAAGCGTGTCACACCCCTTCCGTATGGTCGGGATCCAAAGACTTCCCCCTGGTTCACCTCCGAACGATGGGAAGCCTCATGCAGCCAACCCGAACCGAGCAGCTCGGGCTGTTCGGCGCCTCCACTCCTCCAGCAGTCCCAATGATGAAGCCGACCCAACCCAGTATCCCGGATATCAAGCCACGCACACCGGTCGTCACCTTTGATCGGGAGCAGTTCGGCTCCACCGATCCGTGTTTCTCCGTGGACCTCGTCGCACCAGTCGTTGGAATGTCATCTGCGTTCGTTCGCCGTGTCGCCGGACAAGCAGGCCTCTTGAGCCCTCGCGATGTTCTCACCCTCTTGGACCAGGACGCATTTCGGGAGACGTTCATCCCGCGATCGCGCATCCTGGACTTTCTCGAGCGTGAGTCGCTGCGCCGAACCGACCCTGCCACCGAGGTACCGAACCCGGCGAACTGGGATGTGCGCCTAGGCAACGCGCTCGACCTCGCTGCAGAGATCCCCTCATCCTCGGTGCAGTGCGTCGTGACCTCGACGCCGTATTGGGGCATGCGTGTGTACGAGGACATGCAATCGGTCGTGTGGGCCGATGGGGATGTGTGCCCGTACGGGCACGAACAGACCCCCGAGGGCTTCGTTCGCCACACCGTCGAGATGCTCGTCGCGATGAGTCGCGTGTTGACAGAGGACGGGTCGATCTGGTGGAACGTGATGGACACCTTCATGACCCGCACCCAGATTCGCGGGAACGCGGCGGAGGCCCTGCGGGCTATGCAAGGCAAAGATGCGAAGCGTTGGCACGACCATGCATCGCGGCGATACTCCGCCGGCCATTCGTTCCTCAAGGATGGCGAGCAGTGTCTGATTCCACAGATGATCGCTGAGCGCGCCAGCCGCGCCGGTTTATACGTGAAGACAGTCATCACGTGGGCAAAAAGGTCGTCCATGCCGGAACCGCAGAACTCAAGAGTCAGCCGTAATCTCGAGTACGTGCTTCACCTCACGAAACAGCGAACCCCCAAGTTCTTTCGGGCTCCCTACCTCGACACTCCCGCTGAGTTCGGCGGGCGAAACAACGGCTGGGAAACGGACAAGTTGTCCGACGTCTGGACGCTGAACACCTCGTCTGGCGGCGGCGGACACGGCGCCCAGTTCCCCATTGCCCTTCCAGGGCGCTGTATCGCATTGACCACCGAGCCTGGCGATCTAGTGCTCGATCCGTTCGTCGGTTCCGGCACGTCCGGCATAGCGGCGCTTCATCACAAATGCCGGTTCATCGGCATCGACGCGTCGCAGACCTACCTGACGATCGCCAAGGAGCGGCTAGCTGGCTTGGAGAGTTGAGAGGTCGTCGGCCAGCCAGCTTGCGATGACTTCTGCAAGCCGGAGCGGCGAGGTGGCGCCGAGGACGACGCCAGTGCTTGTCCTCAGGGAGTCGGAAGCGCTGTTGGAAATGACCATCTCGTCGGGGCCGACGATAAACGACCAGACCTCCTCCGCGAGACCTGCACGTGCCTCGAGGGCGTAGCTCGCCGCCTGGTGGTAGCCGTATCTCCCAACGTACCCAGGGTCGGCGCTCCACTTGCACTCCATCAGAAGCGCCCTCACTCCGGGTCGGACGAGCAAAATGTCCACCCCGATCGCTCCACCGGCGCGAGGGATCGGCGCCACGACAGTTGGATACGGCGTCGCTGCGAGCTTGTAGTGCTTGCGAGCGGCACCGCCCTCGAACCACAGGTCGAACGCTGCGCCCGTCGGACTGATCGCCTCGACCTGTGCACCGGGCGCGGATCCGCTAAGGGGGCGACGCCACGACACGACGAATCGGTGCTCACGCAACGTCCTGATCACCGTGCCGTACACCGACAAGTGAAACACACGCCACGCCAGGTCGGGCTCGGGCGCGATCAACTCAAAGGCAATGAACTCGGGATCGCGTTCAGAACGGGCCACGAGCGCTGCGATCCGGCTGATCGCGGTCCATGGATGCCCGCTCCCTGCGAGTGAACCAAGGTCAAGACGGTCTGGCCGAGCCGGAGACAACCCGGGATAGCCAGCAAGCGTCGCCCGAATCACCTCGAGCACAGCCGCTACCTCTGCAGCGGTCGCTTGGGCCAGCGAGCGGCTGGCGTCGACGATCGAGCCGAGCTCGTCCGCAAGCCAGGCGAGGGTGCGAACCGTCACCTCGTCCACAACCCGCGACCGCTCACGAGAAACGAACTGTTGCGCCGGCCAGCGATGTTGGCGGACGGTGCGCGCCCAATCCACTCGCCCAGCAACATGCCCGGTGGTGGTGCGGCGTGGCACGGTCGTCTGCGGCAAGTACTCCTGCCACCAACGGACCGTCGACGGCAGTAGCGCCAAATCGTCTCGGATCAACCCCAGAAGCACCCGTTGCGCGCGACGCCGAATATCCCCCGCAGTCCAGTCGAGCGCTCCAGTTGGCGTGAAGGATGCGAGCTGATCGAAAACGGAGCCTTCGCCCGACCATCCGCTGACGACCTCTCGCAGGCCTACAGCAAGTGGTCGGAGATTCAGCCCAGAATCGAGCGCTGGGTCGCGATCCATGTCCACTGTTCCGAAGGCAGCGCGCCTTCATCGACGATGCGTTCTCCCAAAGCGTCGAAGGTCGCGTCGTCGAACGCTGCGACGAATTTGCCGACGTTCGCTACGTAAGCCTCCGCGATCTCGTCATCGCTGACTACCGGAAGACCCACGAGAAAGTCGGCCATCCGCAGGAAGACTGCTGGGCCGAGGAGTGTCTCCGGCATCCCGTGATGCGCGGCGTACAGGTAGCCGATGGCGAGTGCAGCCTCGTCTGCGAGCGCCGTGTAGCGGGTCGCTAGCAACTGCTCGAAGTGGGGCGGGCTGAGCGCCGGTATCGGGACGATCACAAAGCGTCGCGAGAGTGCCTGACCCATCCGGAAGACGCGCTGGGCATCGAGGGGGTTGTAGGTGCCGAGCAGCCGCCAATCCTTGCCAGCAAGGAATTCCGTCGGGCGGTGCTGACCGTGAGGATCGTTCGCTTGGCTCTCGGGAGTCGTGCTCCAGTCAACGTGGATCGGCGTCCCACCGACCGCGGATGTGCGGCCAATCTCGACGCCCTGTCCCGACAGCCAGGTGAGGAGTGGGCCCATGATCTTGTCCAGGTCCGCCCTGTTGGTCTCGTCCAAGACCAGCCACCGCTTCTCTGATAGGGCGGTAAGGAGCAGACCATCGGACCACACGAGGGTGCCAGAACCGTCGGGCACGAGTCCGCCGATCAGCTCAAACGCCGACCAGGACTCGTCTGGCGTTTTCCACATAAGGTTGGGGTCAACGCCAGACTGAAAGCCGAGCGCCGTTGGGTCCGACTTGACCTTCTCCACCAACCAGCGGATCAGAACGCCCTTGCCGCTGCCAGGAGGACCGACGAGCAGGACGCACTGCGCCCGCTCGATCGCCCGAAGCAGCATTCTCTCGATCCTGGGGTCGAGCACCACTTGGTCGGCCGGCGAGGTCGGCGAACCGGCGGGCGGAGGTGCGGTCAGTGTGACGGTCTCCTCCGGTGCCAGCTCCTCTGGGATGGTCGATCGGTTCCACTCAGTCGCGCCGAGCAGCGGCACCCCGAGCGATCGAGCGTCCGTGACCTGCGCGAGGTCCGCCGCCGTCAGGCTCAGCCGATTCATCAACTCGACATGGGCGTCGCTCCACGTCGCACCCGCCGAGTAGTCATGATCGCGGGTAACCAAGACCGCCAGAGCGTCAAGAGAAGGCAACCGATCACCGCTCAGCGCCGAACGAGCCACACTCGCGGCGTTCGGCAGCAATCCTTGACGCAGGTCGTCGCCGATGAAGACACTCGTCGCGAGCTTCCTTCCGCGCGTCGTGTTGTTCCACACCGTCTTGCGTCCGGACCGCTCGGCGACCTGCCAGGCGTATCGACAGGGGCGAAGTCTGCCCATGTCGTCGTCTGGCAGCACAGCAAATAGGGCGGCAACTGCATCGTCAACGTCGTCAATCTTTGGATCCGGGTACCGGTGGTTGGCCCGCAGCCAAGCTCCTACGAGCAGCGACTCGTACAGGGAGACCTTCTTTGTTGCAAAATCCAACGAGGTGAAGTCGTTGAGCGCAGCGTTCATTGCCTCCGCGCTCAGCTTCACGGCTCATCCACCGACGGCAAGCTTCTCATCCCTACAGATTTCCAGGCTTGTGGCGTCGGATGGTGGTTCCGCTGCGGAGCAGATGGCCCAACAGGGCCGCGACCCGATGAGCAGCGATGGGCTCGGCCGGCGGATGGTGGCTGTCGGGGTGCCTCTGCGAGCCGTTCAGATCTCGTGTCAGCTCACAGGGCGGCACGCCACCGGCAACGGACAGGGACAACGTCGGTCGCGCGGCGGCAGCCAGTGTGGGCGATACTGAAACCCGATGACTGGCAGCGGAGACGACTGGAGCAAGCTTCTCACGAAGCGGCTTCTTGCCGCGGAGCTCAACGCCGGGCGCACCCCCACCCAGATCGCCGCCCGCGCTGGATGCAGCGAGAACACCGTCCGCAACTACCTAGCCCGCCACGGACTCGTTCGAGGGCCGGAGGCACCGGCATCCGCCGCCGCCGACTACGGACGTTTGGGGAGCATCGCGTCCGTGGCCGAGCTCCACGGGGTGTCGTTCGCGACCGCTCGTCGTTGGTTGCTCGGACTCGGCATTCAACTCAAGGAGGCTCACCGGCCCACGTCGGCCGACATTGACGTTCAGCAGGCCTCCCGGCGCTACGAGCGGGGCGAGTCGCTGGCCGGCATCGCCGCCGACCTCGGGGTGGGCGTCAACACGCTCAAGCGCCGACTCGAGGCCGCCGGTGTCGTGATGCGACCACGGGGGCGGCCGGCCCGGATGGGCGACAACTGACCGGCCCTCGACGGAACCGGTCGTGGCTGCGCCCAGCCCCTGAGAGACTGACCCGATGCGAGAAGGCGTGGGCGTGGAGAACTCATTGAGGTGGGTTGCGTCACGCTTCGCACAGCGCGCCGTAGTGGACTTCTTCGAGGGCAGCCAGCACCGAGAGTTCGTGATCGATGCGGCCATGGCGGTCGAGTTCCTGGCGAAGGCGGTAGTGGCTCGCCACGACGTGACGGACCTCTACGAACTCGATGGGGACGAGGAGCTCACGCACGCGCAGCGTCTCGTGCTCAACCCAGCACTAGGTCCCGGCAGCGAGCGGCTCGTCGGCAGCGACCGCGTGGACGCTCTGACCTGGCTCGTGCAGGAAGGCAAGACGGTCAACGCTTCCGATGCCGTCAAGTCGGCGGCCAGGCGACTCAAGGTCGACGTCGCAGCTGCGGATCGATTGATCACCGCACGAAACGCCGCAGTCCACCTGGGCGACATCGATTCGGCCGCCATCGATGGACTGGCCCGCGACTTCATCAAGACCAGCCTTCAGCTCTGGGCAGGGCTCTCTCATCACGAGTCAGAGCTTTGGGGCGACCTCATCCCGATCGCCCATCCGAACTACATGAAGAGTGACCGGACTCCCATCCGCGACGCGGAGGTTCGGGTCGTTCGAGCACAGCGGGCTTTCTACGGCTCTGGGCTCTACGGCAACCGCCGGAGCAGATTGCCTCTCGACATCGGAGAAACCCGATGCCCGTCATGTCGATGTGGGGCCATCGTCACCACCCAGCCGGTGGGCTCGGCTCCCGAACAGTGCATCCCTACAAGCCAACGCGAGCTGCCGGTGGAGGTGCTTGACTGCCTCGTCTGCGGTCTCGTCCTCTTCGGCAAGAAGCAGATCGAGTGGGCGATTCGCGCCTATCCCGCTTCACCACTACACGACTCGACCGACCTCTTCCGATAGCGCGACAGGTGCCGCGCGGCGCCGCGGTGTCGGATCGGTGCACGGTGCAGGCCTCAGCCGCACCGCGAGCCCACCTTCCCCGTAAGAGCGGACATCTCGATTCGAGATATTGTGCCATATCCATTGCCTGTTCGCATTTCTTCTGGCATAATTAGCTCACGCGGTTGGTCGCGTCGTCTTGGGGAAGCGCGACTCGACCAACCGTGACCCCCTCTTCCCTCTGGAGGTCACGATGAGCAACCAGTCTCTCGACCAGGCTCGGCAACTGCTGGGCCAGCCCTTCTTCACCGTCCGCCCGCTCCGAGATGATCTCGTCGAGCGGCACGGCTGGCCCACCGC
>CAZMHG010000074.1:7723-7978 GCA_964565975.1 uncultured Ilumatobacteraceae bacterium
TCATCCTGCATCGTCTGGGTGGCTATGCCGCCGACGGCGAGTCGGACTGGACACCTCATGAGTTCGCCGCAACGTTCGGTCTCGGACACGACGACCACACCGCACTCGCCGCACGGTCGCTCGCCCGACTGGAGTCGTTCGGCATGGCACGGATCGACACCACCGGGATCTCCGTCCGCACGCACGTCGGACCGCTCCCCGAGCGATGGGCCGCACGTCTGCCCGCGTACTTGCTCGACGCCTACCGCAGTCCCA
>CAZMHG010000074.1:7988-9790 GCA_964565975.1 uncultured Ilumatobacteraceae bacterium
TGGGCCGGGCCACATCACTCAGCGTGTGGACCGCAGACGGTCAGCTCTCGGCGCGAACGAACGACGTCGGCATGGCAGCGGCGACCGCGCGGGCCATCGTTGCCGAGCGCCGGTCCGCTCTCGTCAGCGGTAGCGACGGCCGATGCGTCTCGTCCACATGTCCGTCGCCACAGGGCTCGCCGTCGAGCCGCTCGCCCATGACGACATCGCCGGGTGGCCGACCTCACTCAGCCGGGCGCTCCAACGCCTGACCTCGCAGCCCGCGCTGCCTCCACCATCCCCCTCGACAGGAGGCAACCCATGACCATCACCGACCGCACGACGACCGGCACCGACACGCTTGTCGAGTTGCCTCTGGAACTCCTCGCACCGCACCCGCGCAACATCCGCCGTCACAGCGAAGTGACGGACCTCGCTCGGTCCATCGCCCAGGTCGGCATCCTCGAGCCGCTGATCGTGCTGCCTGCCGATGGAGCCGGCGTTCACCACCTCGTCGCTGGCCACCGCCGCGCTCGCGCCGCCGCTCAGGCCGGTCTCGCCACCGCGCCCTGCATCATCCGCCACTTCGACGACGAAGCCGACGTGGTGCTCGCCATGATCGGGGAGAACACCAACCAAGGTCGCCTGTCCATCGTCGAGGAGGCACAGGCCCTCGCGGCCGTCATCGACCTCAAGGGAGGCACCGTCACCGCACGTCGGCTCGCCAAGGCCGTCGGCCACAGCGAACCCTGGGTCAAGTCCCGCCTCTCCCTGCTGGCCCTCACCGACACGGCACTCGACGCTCTCCACGACGGCAAGCCTCACCCTCGACGTCGCCACCGCCCTCACGGCCCTGGCGGACCAGCCGGACGTCATCGACCAGCTCGTCTCGGCCAACCGTTCGCTGAGCGCGTGGCAGGTCGAGTCGACCATCCGCTCGCTGCGCCATGACGCCGCCCTCGCCGCCGCGACGGACCGGTTGGCCGCCAAGGGCATCACGGTCGTCACCGAGCAGGACTACACCGAGCATGCCCGGACCTGGCGCACGGTTGAGGACCTCCTCGGACGCGACCAATCGCGCGGCCACCGCACCGAGCCGTGCCACGCCATCGTCATCAAGGCGTCGTGGGACGGGACCTCCGTCTCGGAGATCGCCCTCTGCACCGAACCGCGACGCCACAAGGGTCACCAGCCGGTCAGCGAGCTCGTCGTTCCATCCTCGGCTCCCGACCAGGTCGATCCAGCCGCTGAGGAACGTCGCCAGCGACGCGCGTCCGGCCAGGCTCGCTCCGAATGGCTCACTTCCCGACTGTCTGCCCGCAACCCGTTCCCCTCGACCGAGGCCACACGCCTCGCACTGCTCACGTGGCTCGGCACGATCGCCGCGGCGCACGCCGAGAAGGTCGGCAAGCTCCTCGGCCTCGACCCTGTACCGACCGCGCACGGTTGGATCGACTGGAACCACGTGCTGGTCGAAGCCGCCGAGGTCGACGCCAAGCGGCTGCCCGTCATCGCCGCGACCCTTGCGATCGTCGTCGCCGAGGATGCCCTCCGCAACGGAGGCATGACACGTCCGACCGCGCGCCGATACCTCGACACGATCGAGACCTGGGGCTACCAGCCGACCGAGGCCGAGCAAGCTCAGCGCCTTGCCGCGACGCACGACCAACCTGCTGCCTGACCGACAGCGCCACCAGCATCGAGGCCCCGCCCACCAGCGGGGCCTCTTCGCGTGCACGAACCCGAACTCGACCATCACCTACATACAGATGTGAGCGCCTGTTGAGACTCGCGTTCTGCGCTCACTGAAACTCGCGGTGGCG
>CAZMHG010000075.1:0-9772 GCA_964565975.1 uncultured Ilumatobacteraceae bacterium
CAGCATCATCCGCTCCTCGATCCGCCACCGCCCGGCGACCGGGCCGGCCAGCCAGCGCGCCAGTGCGTCCTGCCATCCCGCTGGTTCGATCTCGGTGAGGTAGCCGAGGTGGCCGAGGTTGACGCCGATGATCGGGATCCCCGACTCGGCGACGGTGTGTACGGCGCGCAGCATCGTGCCGTCCCCGCCCAGGCTCAGGCAAGCCGTCGCCTGCTGCGCGGCGTCCGCGGTGCCCAGGCGTGCCGCGCCCATCGCTTCGGCCTCGTCCCGTTCCATGACCGCCCGTGCGCCGCGGTCAGCAAGCCACGCCGCCGCGTCGCGCACCAGCTCGCGGGCCTCGGGATGCTGATGGTGGCCGACCAGCAGGACGACGACCGGCTCGGCCACGGCCGGCGCACTGCCGCCGCTGGCGAGATCGCTGTCGTCGGTCATCGCTGGAGGGGTGCGGTGGCGTGCACCAGCAGCTCGCGGTTGCCGTCGGAACCGGTGATCGGCGAATCCATCCAGCCGAGCACCGTACAGCCTGCACTCTCCAGCGCGTCGTGGATCTGGGTACGGACCTGGTCGTGGATCGCCGGGTCGGTGATCACTCCCCTGCCGCGTGAAACCGCCGTGCGGCCGGCCTCGAACTGCGGTTTGACGAGCAGGATCAAGGTTGCTCCGGGGCGGGCGACCCGCAGCAGGTGCGCCAGCACGGTGCGCAGCGAGATGAACGACAAGTCGGCGACGACAAGGTCGACCGGCCCCAGCGTGTGCTCGGTGGTCATGTCGCGGACGTGAAGACGCTCGTGGACGACGACGCGCTCGTCGGCGCGCACCTTCGGGTGCAGCTGGCCGTGGCCGACGTCGACAGCGATCACCTGGCGGCATCCGTGCTGCAGCAGGCAGTCGGTGAATCCGCCCGTCGAGGCGCCCGCATCGAGCGCTCGGCAACCCGACGGATCGACGCCGAAGCGGTGCAGCGCGGCGTGCAGTTTGTCGCCGCCACGGCTGACGTATCGCGGTGGAGGGCCGCTGAGCACGATCGCATCCCCGGCATGAACCTGGCGTGCCGGCTTGTCGGCGAGCGCACCGTTCACGAGCACCTCGGCCTGATCGATCCGGCGCAGCGCATCTGCCCGGCTCGCCACCAGGCCACGCCGGACGAGCTCGGCGTCAAGCCGCGTGCGCCGCGGCACCGGGGCTAGCTATCCGCCGCGGGCGCCGCCGGCACGGTATGTACCGCCGGCGTGGTCGGGTCGGCCTGCCCGCCGACCGGTGCATCGACGCGCTCGACGGGCCGAACCGGCGTCTCGTGCGCAGCTGCCGCAGCGGCGTTCCCACCCGGTGCAGCCCGCTTCACGGGCGCAGCCTTGGCCGGCGCAGCCCGCTTCACGGACGCGGCCTTGGCCGGCGCCGCCTTCTTTGCCGCGGCCTTCGGCGCCGACGCCTTCTTCGCCGGGGCAGCCTTCTTGGCCCCCGGCGCGGCCTTCTTCGCTGGGACCGCCGACGGGCCGGAAGCCGCGTGCTTCACGAGCTCAGCCGTCACGACCGGCGCAGCCTTCTTCGCGGCCTTCTTCACAGCCGGCGCAGCCTTCTTCACCGGGGCAGCCTTCTTGGCGGGCGCAGCCGTGGCGACCGGCGCGGCTTTCTTCACCGGCGGGGCAGCGGCCTTCTTCGCAGCGAGCTTCTTGGCCGGTGTGTGAGCTGCAGCCGAGCTCGGCGCTTCGGCAACGGCGGACCTCCGCAGCCCGCGCCATTCGCCGACCAACGATTCGACACGCTGCTCGACGTCGTCCATCCGCCGGGTGATCAGCCCGACCTGGCGGGCGACTTCCGCCTGGACGGCTGCGGCAAGGTGCTCGGCAGCGGCGCGGCCCCGGTCGAGCAGCGCCTGAACGGTCTTGTCGGCGTCGCGTTTGCGGACCTGACCGGCCTTGACCAGTTCGTTCACCGCCTTCTCGGCAGACTCGCGGGTGGTCTCGGAGAGGTGCACGCCTGCGTCGAGCAAACGCCTGATCAGGTGGTTCGTAGCCATGGCAAAAAGCCTAGTGGTGACGTGGCGAAGCAGCGCCGGTGGTCAGCAGCGCCGCGGCCACGCCAGCGAGATCCGCGGCGTCGATCGCTGCCTCCGGCACGTCCACACCGTGCGGGACGACGCCCGTGCGCACCTGCGCGTACCGGCACCCAAGCTCGGCGGCGAAGCGTCCATCGGTCTCCGGCCGATCGCCGACCATCACGGTGGCCGCAGCCGGTACGTCCGGGCAGCGGCGGTGGACGAGTACCGCCATCGGCGCGTAGGGCTTGCCGGCCACCGTGGCGGTCATGCCGGCCGCCCGCTCGACCGCCGCGAGCACGGCCCCACCACCCGGGATCAGCCCGTGCGGCGTGGGATAGGTCGCGTCGTCGTTCGTTGCGATCAGGCGCGCGCCGGCGCGCACCGCGGCCGACGCCACGTCCAACGTGCGGTAGCTGAAGTCGAGATCGAGGCCGCAGACCACCGCGCTCACCGGATCGCCGTCACGTTCGCAGTCGGCGGCAGCGACCGAATGCGCCCCGCGCCGGACGAGTGCCTCGTGGATACCCCGGCCCCCAACCACCATCACCCGCTCGCCGGGCTCGACGAGCAGGGCTGCAGCCTGCGAGCTGGTCACGACGTCGCCGGTGGCCGGGATGCCGATCGCCTCCAGCGCAGCCTCGTGTTCGGCGACGAGCGCCGCTGAGTTGTTCGTGGCGAACAGGACCCTGACCCCTGCAGACCGCAGGCGGGCCACTGCCTCGGGCGAGCCGGGGATCGCCTGGCGCGACAGCCACACGACGCCGTCGAGATCGCACACGACGAGCCGAACGTCGACTGCGGCCGGGTCGACTGGCCCGTCCGCGGGCCGCACCAGTGTTCGCGACGGTGTTCGCGGCGGTGCGGAGGGTGGCAGGTCTGTCGGCACGTCCCTCAGTGTGCCGGCCGCAGCGGCAACCGGCGCGTCTGGCTCTGCGCGGTTGCCTCGGGCGGCCGCGCACCATGGCAACCTGTGACGATGCCGCGCTTCGAACCGTTCGTCGGGACTCGTTACCGACCAGACCTTCCCATCGCCGACGTCTCCGCACCCCCATACGACGTGCTCTCCGAGGACGACGTTCTGGCGCTGCGCCGGCGCCACCCGGCGAACATCACGCACGTCGACGTGCCGCTCGACCGTGACGGCGACGATCGGTACGACGCGGCCGCGGCGCAACTGACCGACTGGCGTGCGCACCAGGTGATGGTCGACGACCCGCAGCCGTCGTTCACCCTGTACAGGACGTCGTTCACCGACGAGGCCGGACGGGCCCGCTCGACGGTCGGGGTGCTCGGGGCGCTCGAGGTGGTCGACGAGGGCGCCGACGGTGTCCTCCCCCACGAACGCACGACACCAAAGGCCAAGACGGACCGGCTCGACCTGACTCGCGCGACGTCGGCCAATCTGTCCCCGGTGTGGGGCTTGTCGCTGACGGCCGGGCTCTCCGCGCTGTTGGCGGCGCCGGGCACCCCGCTGGCGGAGTTCACCGACGAGCAGGGCGTGGTCCATCGCACCGAGCGCGTCGACCAACCCGACCGCATCGAGGCGATCGCCACGGCTGTCGGCAGCAGTCCGGTGCTGATCGCCGACGGGCATCACCGCTACGCGATCTCGCGCACGTTCCGCGACGAGGTGCGCGCCGGCGACGGCGCCGCCGAGGACGCGGAGTTGACGCTGGCGTTCGTCGCCGAACTGGTCGACGACCAGCTGAGCATCGACGCGATCCACCGCGTGTACCACGGGATCGACCCTCAGGTCCTGCAGGACGCGCTGGCGGTCCGGTTCCACCTCGCCGAGGCCGGCCAGGTGAACGAGTCGTTCGCCCGTCAGGTGGTCGATCGTGGCGCGCTGTGCCTGGTGCGTGCCGACGGCAGCGGCATGTGGCTGACGCCCAAGCCCGACACATTCGACGCTGTCCGCGCACTCGACGGCGCATGGCTGGAGTTGGCGCTCGCCGACATCGACGTCGACGTCACATACCAGCACGGTGTGGGCAACACCGTCGCGCGGGTGACGTCGGGCGAGGCCGACGCGGCGGTGTTGATCCGGCCGACCGGCATCGACGAGATCCGACGGACGGCCGACGAGCGGCTGCTGATGCCCCCGAAGTCGACCTTCTTCACGCCCAAGCTGAGGACCGGCCTGGTGATTCGGATGCTGCAACTACCCGACGCGTAGACTTGGCCGCGTGAGCGCAGCCGACCACCTACCTGCCGGAGTGTTGACCGGCGACGCCGTTTCCGAACTGTTCGCCCTGGCCAAGCAGCATGGGTTCGCCGTGCCTGCGGCCAACTGCATCGGTTCGAGCACGATGAACGGGGTGATGGAAGCCGCCGTGAAGGTCAACTCACCGGTGATCATCCAGCTGTCACACGGCGGCGCGGCGTTCAACGCCGGCAAGGGGATCCCGTTGAAGGGCGATGCCGCTTCCGTCGCCGGCGGCGTGGCCGCCGCGCACCACGTGCGTGCGCTCGCAGCCAGCTACGGGGCGCGGGTCGTGTTGCACACCGACCACTGCGCGAAGGACAAGCTCGGCTGGGTCTCCGGCCTGCTGGACGCCGGCGAGGAGTACTTCAAGGCGACCGGCGAGCCGCTGTACAGCTCGCACATGCTCGACCTGTCCGAAGAGCCGCTGCACGAGAACCTCGACCTGTGCGTGGAGTACCTCACTCGCATGTCCAAGATGGGCATGACGCTGGAGATCGAGCTTGGCATCACCGGTGGCGAGGAGGACGGTGTCGACAACTCCGACGCCGACCAGAGCGACCTGTACTCGAAGCCCGAGGAAGTCGGCTATGCGTACGAGCGCCTCAGCGCTGTCAGCCCGCGGTTCACCATCGCCGCCGCATTCGGCAACGTGCACGGCGTGTACAAGCCGGGCAACGTGGTGCTCAAGCCGTCGATCCTGCGCGACGCGCAGGACTACGTCGAGCGCACCTATGGCACCGGGCCCAAGCCGGTGAGCTTCGTGTTCCACGGTGGTTCGGGTTCGTCTGCCGCGGAGATCGCCGAGGCGATCAGCTTCGGCGTCGTCAAGATGAACATCGACACCGACCTGCAGTGGGCGTTCTGGGAAGGCGTGATGGGCTTCTACAAGAAGAACGAGGGCTATCTGCAGGGTCAGATCGGCAATCCCGAGGGCGACGAAAAGCCGAACAAGAAGTTCTACGACCCGCGCGCCTGGCTGCGCAAGGGCGAGGACGCCTTCCGGGCCCGACTGAAGCAGGCTTTTGCCGACCTCAACAACATTGGCACGCTGGGGTAAGTGACTCCTGGCGCAGGCAACGGGGCTGGTCCGGATTCGGGCTGGCCCTTTTTTGTGTCAAACCGTCCACCTACCGTGCCGGGCACGTTCCGCGAACCCGACCTTTCACTCCCCGACCCCTCGCCCACCCCGGTCGAGGGGAAATTCATGAGCCGTTGACGCGGCTTTCACGATAACCCTGTTTTAGTCCACCGAGGATCCAACCATGAGCACCCTGGCAGAGCAATTAGTCCAGACAGAAGCACACAAGTCGATTTTCGAATCGGCCGTGCGCCAGCTTCCCCTTCCCGTCTGTGCCGCATTCGGCTCGTCGAGCAAGCCGCTGCCGGTCCGCTTCAGCAACACCAGCCGCGTCCTCGGTACCAAGGACAGCGATGGCGTGCGCGCGCAGTTCCCGCAAAGCGTCGCGGCATCCGGCAACGTCGTACTGACCTCCGCCGACGCCAGCAGCGCCAGGGTGCAGGGCAAGCGCGTCGCCGTGCTGTTCTCGGGCGGTCCGGCCGCCGGTGGTCACAACGTGGTTTGCGGTCTCAAGCGCGTGCTCGGCGCCGGCAACACGCTCTTCGGCGTCAAGGCCGGCCCCAAGGGCCTGCTCAAGGGCTCGCTGTTCGAAATCACCGACGCCAATGTCGATTTCATTCTCAACACCGGAGGCTTCGACTTCCTTGGCTCGGATCGCACCAAGATCAAGAGCAAGGAGCAGTTCGCGCAGGTCCGCGAAACCTGCGTCAAGCACAACCTTGACGCGATCGTCGTCGTCGGCGGCGACGATTCCAACACCAATGCCGCGGTGCTCGCCGAATCCCTCTATTCAGGCGTCAAGGCCGACGGTTCCGGCGTGCAGGTGATCGGCGTACCCAAAACGATCGACGGCGACCTGCAGGTCGGCGACCTGCTGGCGATTTCCTTCGGCTTCGATACCGCCACCCGCATCTACAGCGAGATGGTCGGCAACATCCTTCAGGACACGAGTTCCTCGCTGAAGTACTGGCACTTCGTCAAACTGATGGGGCGTTCGGCCTCGCACGTGGCGCTCGAAGTGGCGCTGCAGACCAAGCCGGCGATCACCCTGATCTCGGAGGAGATCGCCGCCCGGAAGATGTCGCTGGCCAGCATCATCGACGGCATTTCGCGGGTCATCATCGAACGTTCGCACAAGGGCATGAATTACGGCGTGGTGCTGGCGCCCGAGGGACTCATCGAGTTCATCCCGGAGATGAACGCGATGATCGCCGAACTCAATGATGTACTGGCGCACAACGCCGCCGAGTTCGCCGCCCTGTCCGCCGATGCCAAGCCGGCGTTCATCGGGAGCCGGCTCAGCGCCGACAACGCCCACCTGCTGGCCTCGCTGCCGCACTACATCGTGAACATGCTGCTCGCCGAGCGCGACTCGCACGGCAACCTGCAGGTCTCGCTGATCCCCACCGAACAGTTGCTGATCGACATGACCAAACAGCGCGTCAGCGAACTCGATGCCAGTGTCCCGTTTGCCGCGCACAGCCACTTCCTGGGCTACGAAGGCCGCTGCGGCGCACCGACGCTGTTCGATGCGGCCTACACCTACAACCTCGGCCTCACCGCCGGCTCGCTGATCCTCGATGGCCGCACCGGCTACATGGCGACGATCACCGGCCTGACCAGCGGCGGCACGCCACAGGCGATTCCGCTGACCGGCCTGCTCAACATCGAGCGCCGCCACGGCCAGGATGAGTTCGTGATCGAGAAGGCGCTGGTCAAGATGGATTCGCCGGCGATGCGGTACTTCGTCTCGCGGCGCGACGACTGGGCGGCCGGCGACCTGTTCGCATCACCCGGCCCACGCCAGTTCTGGGGTCCGACCACCCATCAGCAACCCATCAGCGTGGCGCTCAACTCCGGTTCGGATTCGCTGATGTTCAGGATCGGCTGATTCTTGGCGATTCCGGATTCAGCCGGAATTTCCGGTTGACCGCGGGAGATGCGTGACCGTCGTGCAAATCGGCAGGTTGGGAACAGGCCGCGAAAGTAGTGGCCTGTTCCCAGTGTCGCTAGTGTTCCAGCTCGCCTCCGCAGACCAGTGGCGACAGGCACCCATAATGGACGCGCAACCACCATGCGCGTACCATTTGCGCATTATCCACAAAGGCGAGTGCTATGACCGCCACCAAGAAAGCCGCCAATCTGAGCGTGCGCGCCGACCTGCTCGCAGAAGCGCGCGCCTACAAGATCAATCTGTCGCAAACGCTCGAAGCCGCCCTGCAGGTCGAGTTGAAGAAGGAAAAGGAGCGCCGCTGGCTGGAGGAGAACCGCGCCGCCATCGACGCCTACAACCGCGAGATCGCCGAGCACGGACTCTGGAGCGACGGGCTGAGACAGTTCTGATGGCGCAGTTCGACGTCTATCCCAATCCGAACCCCGCCAGCCGGGCGCGCATTCCCTTCCTCGTGGCCTCGCCGAGCGACCTGCTCGGCGCTCTCGACGCCACGGTGGTCGCCCCCTTGCGGCTGAAGGCCGAGCACGACGTGGTTCCCGTCCTGCGCCTGAACCCCGTCGTGCACATCGACGGCCAGACCTACTTCCTGCGGCCGCAGGAGCTTGCCGCCATTTTGACGCGCAGCCTCAAGACTCCGGTCGCCAACCTTTCCGCCCAGCGTGAGGAAATCCTCGCCGCCCTCGACTTTCTCTTTACCGGATTCTGAAGGCGGCCCGATACGGAATGTCTACGGTCGACCCGGAGAATGGGCGAATAACCAGCGCCACCACCTGATGCACCTGTTCGTCGACATTTCGAGTCATGGCTTCGGCCACCTCGCGATCACCGCCCCGGCCCTCAACGCCCTGGCGGAAATGGCCCCGGATTTGCGGTTGACCGTGCGCAGCGACCTCCCCCGGTGGAAACTGGCACAGCGCATCCGGGCACCCTTTACCCTGATCGCGGGCAGCAGCGATTTCGGCTATGTGATGATCGACGCCATGCGCATCGACCTCGCCGCCACCGCCGCCGCCTATCGCCTGGCCCATGCCGACTGGCCGGCGCGGGTTGCGCGTGAAGCCGCCTTGCTCGCGGCGCTCGCGCCGGATCGGGTCCTCACCAACGTCAGCTACCTGCCGCTGGCCGGCGCGGCACGGGCGGGAATCCCGGCGTTGAGCCTGTGCTCGCTCAACTGGGCCGACCTCTTCGCCCATTTCTTCGGCCATGAACCGTGGGCCGCGCCGATCCACGGCGAAATGCTCGCCGCCTACCACGGCGCCCGGACTTTCCTGCGCGTCACCCCCGGCATGCCGATGCGCGAACTTGGCAACATCGCGGAGGTCGGCCCGGTTGCCGCCATCGGCCGCCGCCACGATCTCGGGCTCAACGGCGCCAGGGCCGTGCTGATCGCCATGGGCGGCGTCGCCCACCGGCTGCCGGTGGAAGACTGGCCACGGACGCCCGGCATCCGCTGGCTGGTCGCCGCCGACTGGCAGTGCGGGCACCCGGATGCTCTCACTCTCGAATCCTTCGGCCTGAACTTCACCGACCTGCTGTGCTCGGTCGACGCGGTCATCACCAAACCCGGTTACGGCACCTTCACCGAAGCCGCGTGCAACGGCACGCCGGTGCTTTACCAGCGGCGCGACGACTGGCCGGAGCAGGACTGCCTGATCGACTGGCTGCGGCGCAATGCGCGCTGCCTCGAGATTCCCGCCGACCGCCTGATCGGCGGTGCGCTCGCTAACAGCCTGCGAACGCTCTGGCGGCAACAGCCGCTGCCGCGACCGGCGGCGACCGGCGCCGCCGAGGCGGCTGCAAGAATATTGGGGCCGCTACCTGGGCAAGGTCTTCCCGAAGGATCGGCCCCGCCCCCTCTGATTCGCCGCCAGCGCTCAGAAACGCCAGCCAAAGCGCTTGAGCAGTTCGCCTGTCTCGCAGACCGGCAGGCCCATGATTCCGGTATAGCTGCCGGCCATGTATTCGATGAACAGCCCGGCGCGCCCCTGGATGCCGTAGGCGCCGGCCTTGTCCATCGGCTCGCCGGTGAGTACGTAACGACGGATTTCGTCGTCGTCAATGTGGCGGAAACGCACCTCACTGATCGACTGCACGTATTCCGTCCGCCCCTCATGGGCGACGGCGACACCGGTCAGGACGCCGTGCGTCCGGCCCGAGAGGCGGCGCAGGATCGCCGCCGCGTCAGCCTCGTCGACCGGCTTGCCGATAATCTCGCCGGCCAATTCCAGCGTCGTGTCGGCCGCCAGCACCGGACGCAACTGCAGGCGCCGCTCGAGGAGCAGGTCGATGCCGTGCTCGGCTTTGGCCCGCGCGACGCGCTCGACGTAGGCAAGCGCCGTTTCGCCGGCATGCACGTCTTCGTCGACTTGCGGGTCGGTGCGCAGGCCGCCGCGGAAGATGATGGTGTCGAACGCCACCCCCATCTGGGTGAGGAGCTGGCGGCGGCGCGGACTGCGCGAAGCGAGGTAGACACGCATGATGGATTCTAGCCCTCCC
>CAZMHG010000076.1:0-9703 GCA_964565975.1 uncultured Ilumatobacteraceae bacterium
GTGCCCCAGAAGTTCGGCCCGGGCAGGCTGGTGACCACGCTCAGCACGCCTGGCTTGACCGGCTTGCAATCGACGGTGGACCCGCTGGCGGTACCGGCCGTCGTGGCCGCGGTCGTGGCAGCGGTCGTCGCTGCGGTCGTCGCTGCGGTCGTCGCTGCGGTCGTCGCTGCGGTGGTGGCGGCCGTCGTCGCTGCGGTGGTCGCCGCGGTCGTGGCGGCCGTCGTCGCTGCGGTGGTGGCAGCTGTCGTGGCGGCCGTCGTCGCTGCGGTGGTGGCGGCCGTCGTGGCAGCGGTCGTGGCGGCCGTCGTCGCTGCGGTGGTCGCCGCGGTCGTGGCGGCCGTGGTCGCTGCCGTCGTGGGCGCAGTGGTCGTCTGGGTGTCCGCGGTCGTCGCAGCTGTCGTGGCCGCGGTGGTCGCAGCTGTGGTGGCCGCGGTCGTCGCCGCGGTGGTCGCAGCCGTGGTGGCCGCGGTGGTCGCCGCAGTGGTCGCAGCCGTGGTGGCCGCGGTCGTCGCCGCGGTGCTGGCGGGGGTGGTGACCGCGGTCGTGGTGGTGGTGACCTTCGTGTCGTTCTTGTCGTCGCCGCACGCGGCGAACAACATGCCCGTCGCCAGGACCCCGACCAATGCCTTGTGCAATCTCATGGTTCTCCCCACGTCTGCGGCCCGCCCGGGCCGATCCGGTCGGGGCGAACCTTACCCCGTCTTGCGTCCGCTGGTAATTCCGCACACCGTGTCGCGCCGGATGCACAGGTTCACCTCGGTCTGCAGCTTGACCGGGTCCCATGCGTTGACGAAGTCGGCGTGGCCGCTGAACACCGTGCCGGACGCCAGGCGCAGGCTGGTCGGGTCGCCGCTGAACGAGTACTCGACGCTGAACTGCAGCTGCGGGATCGCCACCGGCCGGTCGGCCGGGCACTGACCGAGATGGCTGTAGGCGACGTGGCTGCGGTGGTCGGCGGCGTCGAGATCGCGGCCGTTCCAACAATCCGGGAACGTCAGGATCATCCGCAGCTTGCGCTCGGGGCGGCACGTCGGCGGCGCGGCGAGGCGTTCGCCGCTCGCCCCGCACGTCCAGGCGACAACGGCGACGGGTTGCGCGGCGGTCGCCGCGGCGTTGCCGGCGATCATCGTCAACCCGGGCGGGAACGGCTGGACCGTCGTCGGGTCGACGTCGAGCCCGGCGCGGTAGTAGGCCGTGCTCTTCACCGCGGCGACGAGGCGATCGCCGTCGTACAGTGCCGGCGCCCAGTACGCGGCGCGATCCAACTGCTGATCGCAGGTCGTGCCGCCGGCGTCGAGCGAGGCCAGCGTGGACGCTGCGTTCGTGGTGCGATTGCCGAAGAACTCGTGCAGGTGCGCGGCCCCCGGCTGGCCCGGAAGGACGATCGGGTCGTCGGGTGCCTCGTGGCTGAACGGGCACTCGACAACGAACTGGCCCCGGCCACCCTGCGGGCCGGTGATCACCCGGTCCGGCTGCCCGTTGGCCGTGTCGGCATGGTGGTGCCCGTGGGCAGGGGCCGCTGACGTACCGGGCGGAACCGTGGCCGGATCGGTGCCCGCCGTTGGCGGCGCGGTCGTCGCGGTGCTCGCCGCCGTCACCACCGGAACCGCAGTCGGCGACGACGCGAGTGCGACCGCCACGACGACCGCGGCCGCGAGGCGCGCGGACCTCATCCGGCCGGCTTGGCCGGCACCTTGATCGACGCCAGATCGACGCTCGGCGGCATGTTCGTCGCCGGTGCGGCCGGCGCGGTGGATGCGTTCGGCATGTTCGGCTGGGGCTCGAGCGCAGGGAGCGTGGCCGTCTTGTAGTCGACGCTGGGCGGGTGCTGCTCGCCCAGCCAGGTGGCGACGTTGTACTCGCCGTCCTTCCAGTCGCCGGTGCCGGCGCGCCCGCACGGGGCCAACTCCTGCAGCTTGTGGGGCAGGGTGGTGGTCAGCAGGTTGCCGTCGACGCAGTTGCCAAGGGTCGACACGTCGCTGTCGACGGAGGCGAGCAGGACGTCGGCCAGGCGGTTGTTCTCGAGCGCGTTGCCCATCACCTTGTTCTGCTTGGGGTCCCACAGGATCGCCCCGCTCGGCTGCGTGGTGGGTTGGTTCTTGGTCTCCGAGCACGGCGTGGACCAACTGGTCTCCGGCGGGACCGCGTCGTTCGGGTCTTCCTCGAGGAATGGCACCAGACCGATGCCGCTCTTGTCGTGGTCGTAGACCAGGTTCCGTTCGATGTCGGTCTTCACCGCGCCGGCGGCGAGGATGCCGTTGCCCATCGCCAGCAGGGCGACGTCGATCGCCGGGGTGTCACCCTGGTTGTTGCTGTACACGACGTTGCCGACGATCGTCGTCTCCCTGCTGGGGTAGCACAACTCGTAGCTGCCGCTGTTGGGCACGACGCCCGCACGGTTGTATCGGAACACGCTGTTGACGATCAGCAGGTTGCCGCCGGAGTTCGTGCCGCTGTAGCCGAGACCGTTGTGCTCGCTGACGATCTGGTCGACGACGGCGTTGCACGGGTAGCACTCGCCGATGTACAGACCTGCGTCGGGGCTGCCCGCCGCATAGCTGTGGTCGATCGCCCCGTTGATGCTGTCGAAGGTGTAGATGCCGTAGTCGCCGGTGCGGTAGGACGTGAGGTAACTGCCGCGGTAGCCGTCGACGCCTGTCCAGAAGAACCCGTTGGTCGTGTAGTTCTGCGCGGTGAGGTTCTCGATCGCCACGCCGTTGGCCTTGACCACCCGGATGCCGTTGTCGAGGGTGAAGTTGCCGTCGAGGATCGTGGTGTTGCGGTCGAGGCCGCGGATCGTCAGCCGGTCGGTCGTCACCTGCACGGCCTCGTGGTACGTCCCCGGGGACACGAGCACCAGGTCACCTGGCTTGGCTGCGTCGACCGCGGCCTGGATCGTGGGGTAGGCGGCGGGGACGGTGAGCGCGCCGGTCGGCGCCGCGGCGCTGGACGCGGTGGTGGCCGGCGTGGTGGCGGCAGATGCGGTCAGCGCCGACGCCGCCGCGGTGACGATGATCGTGCCGACCATGCCGGCCTTCGACGTGCCGTGCAGCGAGCAGTAGTAGGAGTAGATCCCCGGCTTGGTGAACGTCGTCTCGAAGGTGTCCTTCGGCTCGAACTTGGTCTTGTCGGCCACGCCCCACGACCCCAGGCTCTCGTCGACGGGAAGGATGTCATGGGCGTTGCGGCCGCGGTTCTCCCAGATCACCGGCTGGCCGACGGTCACCGTGACCATCTCTGGAGTGAAGGTGTTGTCCAGCACCTTGATGTGCACCGCGTCGGCGCGGCGCGCGACCGGCTGGGCATGGGCCGCGGGTGCGGCGGCCGTGGCCGCCAGGGCCAGGGCGACAGGTCCGAGTACGGCAAGCAGCGTGCGACGGGTCATCGGGGTTCCTCCCGCGGCGACAGTACCGGGCGCGCCAGCCCGTCGTGCGACCGTGCCGGCCGCCGCCCGGGGATGGACCTGCACAACCCATCGGCGGCCCGTAGAGTGCCCGCCGATGACCACCGACCCCGCCGTCGACACCGCTGCGGACGCCGACGTGCCACGCGCGCCGCGTCACCGGCTGGGCCCGGTGTGGCTGGCCGCGTTCGTCGGGCTGGTGGTGTGCACGAACGTGGCCAACGCGCTCTACGCCCGGTGGGTCACCGGCCACCCGTTGGGGCTGATCGCGCTGTCCAGCCGCAACCGGTACACCGCGTTCACCGCGATCAGCACCGACGTGTCGTTCTGGTCCTGGGCCGCCGTGGCCACCGTGCGGCTGGCGAGTGCCGCGCTGGTCTGCCACATGATCGGCCGGGTCTACGGCGATGCGGCGCTGCGCTGGTTCTGGCGCTTCCTCGGCATGACGCGCGAGAGCGTGAAGAAGTTCGAGCAGCAGTTCGACGTGGCCGAGATCGCTCTCGTGCCGCTGTTCGTCGGGTCCAACCTGGTGTTCGTCCTCAGCGGCGCGGCGCGGTCCTCGTGGCGCCGGCTGGTGCCGTTGTTCCTGATCGGCTGCCTCGGACGGCTAGTGCTGATCTGGTGGCTGGCACACGAGTTCGAGGGACCGCTCCGGTCGACGGTCAACTTCCTGACCCGCTACCAGTGGTGGTTCGTGATCGGGTCGATCGTGCTGGTGGTGGCGGTCAACCTGCGCAACTTCCGCCGCGGCCGCGCCTGACCTGCCCTCAGGGGCGCGGGTGTGTGGGATGCCGAACTCCTCATCCGCTGCGGATCCGGCCACCGCTGGCCGTCGCTGCGGATCGGGCCTTCTGCCTGTGGCAGAACCGGCTGCACGCGGCTGACCGCACGGGCACAGTGGCCCCCATGCAACCAACCGTGATCGACCGGCTGATGGACCAACGCATCCTGCTCCTCGGCGAGGAGGTCGCCGAGCACAGCGCCAACCGGCTGGTCGCGCAGCTCCTCGTGCTCTGCGCCGACGACCCGCGCAGCGACATCTGCCTGTACATCAACTCACCCGGCGGCACCGTCCTGGACGGGCTCGCGGTCTACGACACGATGCAGCTGATCCCCAACGACGTCGCCACCGTCGCCGTCGGGCTGGCCGCCAGCATGGGCCAGGTCCTGCTCTGCGCCGGGGCGCCAGGCAAGCGGTTCGTCCTGCCCAACGCCCAGGTGATGATGCACGAGGGTGCTGCCGGGCTGGCCGGTGCGGCGGCCGACGTCGCCATCCAGGCCGCCAACCTGCAGCGCACCGAGCAGCGGGTGCGCCAGATCATCGCTCGCCACACCGGGCGGGGCGTCGACGAGATCGGTGACGACATCGGCCGCGACCGCTGGTTCGACGCCCAGCAGAGCGTGGCCTACGGGTTCGCCGACCACGTCGTCACGGCGCTCGACGAGATCCGACCGGCGCTGGCGACGCGCCGCGTCGGATTAGGGGCCGCGTGGTGAGCAGCTACACCATCCCGATGGTCACCGAGCACACGGCGCGCGGCGACCGTGTCGCCGACGTGTTCAGCCGGCTGCTGTCCGACCGCATCGTGTTCATCGGCACGCCGATCGACGACGGTGTGGCCAACGTCGTTATCGCCCAGCTGCTGCACCTCGCCGCGACCCAGCCCGAACAGGACGTCCACCTGTACGTCAACTCGCCGGGCGGCTCGCTCGGAGCGTTCATGGCGATCTACGACACGATGCAGTTCGTCGCACCGGATGTGGCCACGGTGTGCGTCGGACACGCCGCCTCGACTGCGGCGATGCTCGTCGCCGCAGGTGCGCGTGGCAAGCGCGCCGTGCTCCCGCACGCACGGCTGACACTGCACCAGCCGCACACGGGCGTGCGCCGCGGGTCGATCAGCGACCTCGCCCTGGAGGCGGCGGAGATGGACCGGCTACGCGCCGAGGTCGAGCGGATCCTCGCCGATCACACCGGGCGCGACGCAGCCCAGATCCGTGCCGACACCGACCGCGCGCTGATCCTGCCCGGGCCACAGGCCGTGGCCTACGGGTTGGCCGATCAGGTGATGAGCGCGGCTCAGGCGGCCAACGCGCGGGCCTGAACGCCGCGCCGCGGCAAGCTGATCACCGTCGCCACGGCGCCGCTCGCACGAGCATGCGCCGCCGACGTGCGCACGCGCTCGGCCGACCGCTCGAGCACCGTCGCCAACGGCAGGTCCAAGGCGTCGCCGATCGCCGCCAGCAGGTCGGACGAAACGTCCTTGCGGGCCCGTTCGACCTCGGATAAGTACGGCACCGACACCGCAGCTGCCGCGGCCACGTCGGTCAACGTTCGCTCCTGCCGGCGCCGTTCGTCGCGCAGCACGGAACCGATCGCCTGGCGGAGTCGTCGGCCGTCGTCGGTGGGCATGGAGCGACTCTACGTCGTCCCGGCGCCCGCCGGCCCGGTAGCACGTCGTCCCGGTAGCAACTCGGCCCGCGGCTCAGCCCACCCAGTCGGGTTCGGACTCCTGGCCCGGGACGAGCCGCAAGCCACGGTAGGCGTTGGGCACCTCGCCGGTGCCGGTGACCACCTTGTAGATCTCCTCATGCACCGGCATCAGGACCCCGTGGCGCTCGGCCAGCTCGTGTGTCGTCACCGCGGTCTTGACGCCCTCGGCGACCATGCTCATCGAGGCGATGATCTCGTCCAGCTTGCGGCCGAGGCCGAGTTGCTCGCCGACGCTGCGGTTGCGGCTGTTCGGACTGGTGCACGTGACCATCAGGTCGCCCAGACCGGCAAGGCCGGCGAACGTCGTCGCCTGCCCTCCCATCGCCACGCCGAGGTGGGTCAGTTCCGCCAGCCCGCGGGTCATCACCATCGCCCGGGTGTTGTCACCGACGCCCAGCCCCTGGGCAATGCCGCAGGCGATGGCGACGACGTTCTTCAACGCTCCACCCAGCTCGCAGCCGACCACATCCTGGTTGGTGTAGATCCGGAACAGGCCGCGACGCAGGACGCGCTGGATGGCCGTCCCGACGGCCAGGTCCGGTGTGGCGATGACGCTGGCCGCGGCCTGGCCGGCGACGATCTCGCGGGCGATGTTCGGGCCGGTCAGCGCAGCGACGGGGTGATCGCCGAGGACGTCGGCGATCACCTGCGTCATCCGCAGCAGCGAGCCTTGCTCGAACCCCTTGGCCAGGCTGACGACGGGGATCCACGGCCGGATGTACGGCTTGGCGGCCTCGACCGTGGCCCGCATGCCACCTGTCGGGACACCGAGGATCAGCAGTTCGGCATGACGCACGGCGTGCTCGAGGTCGGCCGTGGCGCGCAGGTTGGGCGACAACGTCAGGCCCGGCAGGTACGGCGTGTTGGTGTGCTCGCTGTTGATCTCGTCGACGACGTCGGCGTTGCGCGCCCACAGCAAGGTGTCGTGGCGGCCAGCGCACACCGTGGCCACCGTGGTCCCCCACGATCCACCGCCCAGCACGCTCACCTGCATCACGTCCCCCGTCCCCGGTTCATGGCGGTGGCATTCGCGCCGTCGCCGTCCGACGTCAATGTACGGGAATGTACGGGAATGTACGGGACGTCGCCGCCGACGTCGGCGTCGGCGTCGGCGACGTTCACGGGCGCGACGCCGGGGCGCAGCTGGTAGAACCGAGGGATGGCAACCACCGCTTTCAAGGGCAACCCTGTCAACACGTCCGGCGCACTTCCTGCGGTCGGCGCAACCGCGCCCGACTTCACGCTGACCAAGTCCGACCTGTCCGATCTGACGTCCGACGAACTCGGCGGCAAGGGCCGCACCGTGCTGAACATCTTCCCCAGCATCGACACCGGTGTGTGCGCCACCAGCGTCCGCACGTTCAACAAGCTGGCCGCCGGTCTGAAGGACACGACGGTGGTGTGCGTCTCGGCCGACCTGCCGTTCGCCCTCGGACGCTTCTGCGGTGCCGAGGGCATCGCCAACGTCGTCGCCGCCTCCAGCTTCCGCAGCCCGTTCGGCGCCGACTACGGCGTGACGATGACCGACGGCCCGCTGCGCGGCCTGCTCGCCCGTTCGGTCGTCGTCGTCGACGATGCCGGCAAGGTGCTGCACTGCGAACTGGTTCCGGAGATCGCTCAGGAACCGGACTACGACGCGGCCATCGCCGCCCTCGGCTGAGCCCCGGCCGGCCGGGGCCGGTTACAGCCCCAGGAACGGGTCCAGACCGAGGGTCAACCCCGGGTGGTCGTGGATGTGCTTGCACGCCAGGATCACGCCCGGCATGAAGCTGAACCGGTCGTAGCTGTCCTGGCGGATGGTCAGCGTCTGGCCGTGCGTTCCCAGGATGACCTCTTGGTGCGCGTTCATGCCGCGCATCCGCACGCTGTGCACGCGAATGCCGGCCGGCCCGAGGCCGCCGCGGGCGCCCGGATAGATCTCCTGCGTCGTCGGGTCGGCCAGCCACTCCGCCGACGCCGCGGCCATCCGTTCTGCCGTCTTGGCCGCGGTGCCCGACGGCGCGTCGACCTTGGCCTCGTGGTGCAACTCGACGATCTCGGCCGTCTCGAAGAACGGCGCGGCGAGCTCGGCGAAGCGCATCATCAGCACCGCGGAGATGGCGAAGTTCGGGGCGATCAGGCAGTTGCTCCCGCTGAACTCCGTGCGGAACGCCGCCAGGTCCTCGGCGCTGAAGCCCGTCGTGCCGACGACAGCGTGGATCCCGTGCATCGCCAGCCACGGCAGCGTGACCCGCGCCGCGTCGGCGACGGTGAAATCGACCACGACCTGCGACCCGGTGTCGGACAGGGCACGCAGATCCTTGGCGATGGTCACGCCGTGCGCGTCGCGGCCGGCGGCGAACGGATCGACGGCGGCGACCAGGTCCAGATCCGGGTCGGCGGCGACGGCCGCGCACACCGTGTCCCCCATGCGACCACCCGCGCCGACAACGCCCACCCGAATCTGCGTCATGTCGGTGCACCGTAGCCGCCGCGCCCGATGTCCCCGCGGGTCGTTGCTTGCCGGTAGCGGCCGGGGGTCATGCCGAGGCGGGGATGAAAGTGCCGGTGAAGGTGGCTTTGGTCGGCGAAGCGGGAGAGTGCGGCAGCCGCGCTGGGCGGTTCCCCGTTGGCGATGAGTCGGCGGGCGTGCCCGACGCGGACGCTGACGAGGAACTGATGCGGCGTCATGCCGACCTCGCGGCGGAACGCGCGAAGGAGGCGGAACCTGCTGGTTCCGGCGACGGCCGCGAGGGTGTCGAGGTCGACAGTGCCCAGGAAGCAGTCACGAATGAAGGTCACCGCCGTGGCGACGGCGGGGTCGCCACTCGGGCGGGCCTGGGCGCGGGCGGCCGTCACGATGTCATCGAGCAGGGTGAGCAGCCGGCACTCGCGCTCGAGACGAGATGCCCCCCGTTGGCTGGCTCGGTGGAGTTCGACGAAGCGGCGGTACACGTCGGGAGCGTCGACGACGGTCGCCGCGAAGGTGGAACGGACGATGGCTGGGGGGTCATCGAGCGTTGACCAGAGCAGCGCCGCGGGGAGGGCGACGAGTCGCGACGTCCATGGCCCTGACGCGGTGCTGTGCCCGTGGTGGGGGTGTTCGGGGTCGAGGACGACGAGGCTTCCCGGGTGCACCTCACCGTGGAACGTGCCCCGGTGCAACACGTAGCCGACGGGCCCGGTGGTGGCGCCGATCGTGTACTCGTCGACTGGGTCGGCGTGGTACTCGCTGGCAGCGCCGGCCATCCACACCATGCCGGGCAGCGTGTCGTCGTGCCAGACCGCGGGCCGATCGACCGGCGTTGCAAGATCGTTCAAGATCGCGACCCCACCGATCCACTACTGCTGACGCCCATGATCACCACACACATCATCGCCGACGGCGCCGGGGCAGCGTCGCGCTGGTATCAGGACGTGTTCGGGGCGGTGGAACGCTCGCACGTCTGCGACGTCGACCTGGCGGAGATGACCGCCCTGGCGGCGATCGTGTTCGGCCCGAGCGAGCCCACGCGATGAGACCCATGCGCTACCGCTCGCTCGGAGCGACGGGGATCCGCATCTCCGAACTCGTCCTCGGCGCGATGACGTTCGGTGACGCGGACGGCGTCGGGGCGCCACTCGCCGAGTGCCGCTTGATCCTCGACCGCTACCTCGACGCGGGCGGCAACGTGATCGACACCGCGATCAACTATCGCGGCGGTGCGTCGGAGGAGATCCTCGGCGAGATCATCGGCGAACGACGCGACCGGCTGGTGCTGTCGACGAAGTACACCGTCACCCGCGATCCACACGATCCCAACGGCGGCGGAAACCACCGCAAGAAC
>CAZMHG010000077.1:0-9702 GCA_964565975.1 uncultured Ilumatobacteraceae bacterium
GACTCGTTCGGTCGGGTCCACGGCACCCGCAACGTGTACGTCAACGACGCGTCGCTGCTGCCCACCGCGCCGGGCGTCAACCCGCAGGCGACGGTGATGGCCTTCGCCATCCGCAACGCGCGCCGTTTCGCTGCCGAGCACGGCGCGACGGCACGCTGGGAAGCGGTCGAGGCGAGGCAGGATGGTGCGCATGGCTGATCCCACCGCGCCGCCGACCGCGCCCGCACCCGGCCCCGGCGCGACGCGTCGCGATGTCCCGGCGACGACCGTCGTCACCGGTGCCGCCGGCTGGCTGGGTCGCGCGCTCGTCGACCGGTTCGCCGCCGACAGCACCCGCGAGCAGGTCCGCCTGCTGGTCCGGACCACGGCCGAGGCGGCCCGGCTGACCACCGAGTACTGCGACCGTGACGGCCTGAGCGTCGTCGTCGGCGACATCGGCCGGGCCGAGACGGCGCGCCGCCTGCTGCACGGCGTCGGCGCCGACACCGACGTGATCCACGCGGCTGGAGTCATCCACCCGCGGCGCGTCCGCGAGTTCTACGCGGTCAACACCGAAGGCACCCGCCACCTCCTCGCCGCCGCGGCCGACACCGGCGTGCGCCGGCTGGTGCACGTCTCGTCGAACAGCCCGTTCGGGACCAACCCCGACCGCCTGGACACGTTCCGCGCCGACGAGCCGTACCACCCGTACCTCGGCTACGGCGAGAGCAAGCGCCGTGCCGAGCAGGCGGTGTTCGAGGCCGGCGCGGCAGGCCTCGACGTGGTCGTCGTCCGCCCGCCGTGGTTCTACGGGCCGTTCCAACCGGCGCGCCAGACGACCTTCTTCAAGATGATCCGCGCCGGGCGCTTCCCGATCATCGGCACCGGCGATCAGCGACGGTCGATGGTCTACGTCGGCAACCTGGTCGACGGTGTCGAATGCGCCGAGCTGGTCCCCGGGGCGAGGGGTCGCGGCTACTGGATCGCCGACGCCCGGCCGTACACCGTGGCCGAGATCGTCCAGACCGTCGGCCGTGCCCTGAGCGACGAGGGCTGGTCGGTCACGCCGCCGACGTCGCGGCTGCCGCGCATCGCCGCCAGGGTCGCCGAGACCGCCGACCGCGCCCTGCAGGCGGTGGGCCTGTACCAGCAGCAACTGCACGTGCTCGGCGAGATGGGACACACGATCGCCGTCGACATCAGCCGCTCGACCGCAGAGCTGGGCTACGTGCCACGCGTCGAGCTGTACGACGGGATGCGCGAGAGCATCCGCTGGTGCCGGGACAACGGGATCGAGCTGTGATGGCGGCGGTATGACCGTCGCGCTGGTCACCGGCGGCGCCGGCTACTTCGGGTCACTGCTCGCCCGGCAACTTGTCGCCGTGGGCCACGACGTGCGGATCCTCGACGTCAACCCGGCCGACGACGCGCCCGCCGGCGTCACTGCGCTCCGGGGTGACATCCGCGACGCGGCGGTGGTCGACGCAGCGGTGGGCGGCGCCGACGTCGTGTACCACAACGTCGCCCAGGTGCCGTTGGCCAAGGATCCGCAGCTGTTGCGCAGCGTCAACGTCACCGGCACCGAAGTGCTGCTCGCCGCGTGCCGCCGTCACCGTGTCGGCAAGGTGGTGCACACGTCGTCGTCGGCCGTGTTCGGCGTGCCGGCGTCGAACCCGGTGATGCCGACGACCACGCCCTCGCCGGCCGAAGCGTACGGCCACGCCAAGTTGGCCGCCGAATGGGCCTGCCTCGACGCCGTGCGACAGGGCCTGGACGTGTCGATCGTGCGGCCGCGCACGATTCTCGGGCATGGCCGACTGGGCATCTTCGGGATCCTGTTCGACTGGGTCGCCGACGGTGCCGACATCTTCGTGCTCGGCGACGGCTCGAACCGCTACCAGTTCGTGCACGCCGACGATCTGGCCCGGGCGTGCATCCTGGCCGGTGGCGCCGCCGGGCCGGGCGTGTTCAACATCGGCGCCGACCGCTTCGGCACGATGCGCGAGTCGTTGGAGGCGCTGTGCGCCCATGCCGGCACGGGTTCGCGGGTCCGGTCGTTGCCGGCAGGGCCGGCCTCGCTGGCGATGCACGCCGCCGCCGCGGCACACGTCGCCCCGTTCGCGCCGTACCACTGGTTGATGTACGCCAAGTCGCTGTGGTTCGACACCGCCCACGTCCGCGACACGCTCGGCTGGTCCCCGACGTACAGCAACGCCGAGATGCTCGCCGAGAGCTACGACTGGTTCGTGGCCAACCGCGCCGATGCGGCGCACACCACCGGGCACGCCGCGTCGCGCAGCCACCACCGCGTCACCGCCAAGCAGGGCGCGTTGCGCGTGCTGAAGAACGCGACCCGTCTGCTCCCCGGCTGACACCGCTGGGTGTGGGTCAGCCGCGGCTGCGGAGCACCTGGCAGCGGAGCACCTGCAGCACGACGCGGCCGGACTCGTCCCACGTCAGCTGCTGCGAGCGGGCCAGGCAGGCCGCGCCCATCGACGCCAGCCGCGCCGGATCGTTGAGCAGATCCGCCGTCGCCGCGCCGAGCCGCTCGAGCGGGGCGAGCACCCCGGTCGTGCCGTCGACGACGCTGTCGCGATGGCCGCGGATGTCGGTTGCCACACCGGGTGTGCCGCACGCCGCGCCCTCGGTCAGCGCGAGGCCCCAGCCCTCGGCGATCGAGGCGCTGGCCACGAGCCAGGCGCGGCGGTACCACTCGACCAGCTGGTCGTGCGCAACCCGCCCGGCAAGGGTGATCCACGACGCGGCGTCGTGCCGGGCGATGCGTGCCTCTAGCTCGGGGCGCAGCGGGCCGTCACCGACGATCACCAGCCGCAGATCGGGCACGCTGCGGCGGGCGACGACCATCTGCTCGATCAACTCGTCCTGACGCTTGACCGGCGCGAGGCGCGCGACCGACAGCACGGTGGGAGCGTCGGCGCGCTCCCCACCCGGTGTGAACTCGTCCTCGACACCGTTCGGAACCGCGGTCACGCGATCCGGTCGGAAGCCCAGCCCGAGCAGTTCTTCGCGCGTCCCCTCGCTGGGCGTGACCACCTGCGTGCGGCGGTAGAACGGCGGCGCAAGCCGGGTCTCCAACGCCCGGCCCAGGCCGGCCAGCGGCCGCGGCATGATCTGGTCCCACATCGGTCCGTGGACGTGGTGCAGGAAGGTGATGTTCGGCTTGCGGCACCACACCGGGCCGAACCACGGCACGCCGTTCCAGATCTCGACCAGCGCGTCGTACGACCCGGGGTGGGTGATCGTGTGGGCGACCGCTCGCGGGAACACGCTGTACCGGCTGCCGTAGCGCTGCACCGCATACCCGTTGCGCCGTGCCCGATGGGGCAAACCTCGGGCGAACGAGGTCCGGTGCGTCACGTCCAGCCCGGCGGCGGCCCAGCGGCGCATGAAGTGGTCGGCGTGCACCTCGCTGCCGCCGGCGTCGGGGTCGTCCAGGTCGCGCCAGGCGAAGGTGAGGATCCGGCGCACGCCGAGCGCCGTCAGCTCGGCGGCCAGCTCGGGGATCGTCGGCGGCGCCGCGGCCGGACCGGTCACCTCGCCCAACGCGTGACCTCGCTCATCCCAGCGGCAGGCGGCGCCACAACGGGGCGGGCAGGTGGCGCAGCACGCTGAACAACGGGCGCATCGCCAGCGGTGCCCACACCGTGCGACGTCGGGCGCGCAGGCCCTTGGCGACGATCTCGGCGACCTTCTCCGGCGTCGTGGCCAGCGGCGCCGGCTTGATCCCCGCGGTCATCGCGGTGTGCACGAACCCGGGCCGCACGACCATCACGAACACGCCGTCCGCGGCGAGATCGTCGCCCAGCCCCTGGGCCAGGCCGTCCAGGCCGGCCTTGGTCGCCCCGTACACCGCGTTGGCGGCGCGGACGCGCTCGCCGGCCACGCTGCTGAGCACGACGATGTCGCCGTGGCCCTGGCGGCGCATCACGTTCGCCGTGGCGATCAGCGACGTGGCGGCGCCGACCATGTTGACGCCGATCACCTGCGCGGCGCCCAGCGGATCGGTGCCGCTGGCGCGCCCGTCACCGGGCAGGGCGAAGGCAAGGATCGCCAGGTCGATGTCGCCGTGGCGGGCGGAGACCGCCTCGATCACGGCCTCGTGCGTGTCGGGGCGGGCGCCGTCGAAGGGCACGACATCGACGGTCAGCCCGTCGTGCCGCAGGGTCGCGGCGGCACGCTCGCCGGTGTCCACGTCGCGGCAGGCGAGGACGACGACCCGCGTCGCCGGGCTGAGCACCTCGCGCACGATCGCCAGGCCGATGTCGCTGGTCCCGCCGAGGAGCAGGATCGTCTGTTGCTGCCCGAGGGCGTTGTCCATGTTGGTGTGTCTCCGGCTCGGATGTTCGGTCGGTCAGGAATGGTCAGTGTCAGGCGCTCAGCCCGAGGCGGCGGGACAGGTCGCTCTGCCACACGCCGTGCGGATCGAGGCGGTCGCGCACCGACTTCCACTCGTCGAGGCGCGGGTAGCCGCGGCGGATCGCCTCGGCGGTGGTGTGCGAGTCCTTGGCGAAGTAGTGGCGCCCCCCGGCGTCGAGCACGGTGCGGTCGAGGCTGTGCAGCAGCTCGCCCAGACCTGCCGACCCGGCCGGCAGGTCGACGGCCAGCGTCCAACCGAGCTCGGGGAAGCTGAGCGGCGCCGGGTTGCCCGGCCCGAAGCGCTTGAGCACGCCGAGGAACGAGCCGTCGCTGGCCGTCGACAGCCGCTCGATGATCTGCTCCAGCGCGGTCTCGGCGCCGAACGGGACGACGAACTGGTACTGGACCATGCCACGGGCGCCGTACAGCCGATTCCACGCGCCGACCGAGTCGAGCGGGTGGAAGTAGCCGGCGATCGTCTTGATCTCGCCGCTGCGCCGCGCCGGGGCCTTGCGGAACCAGGCTTCGTTGAACGCCCGGATCGTGGCGTGGTTGATCACGCCAGGACCGGGCACGGCCATCGGCACCGAGACCAGCTGGCGCGGCGCATAGGCCAGCGGGTTGGCCGCGTCCTTCGGCGACAGCTGGGCCAGCGCGGCGGGGTCGCCACGCTCGAGGATGCCGCGGCCGAGGTGCCGGCCACCCGCGGTGCAGTCGATCCACGCCACGCAGTAGCGCACGTCGGACTCGGGCAGGGTGAGCGCGTCGAGCAGGGTTTCCAGGTCGCCGACACGCATCGTGTCGACCGTCATCCGGCTGGTCTCGATCGGCAGCAGGCGGAACGTGGCATCGAGGATCGCCCCGGTCAGGCCCATCCCGCCGACGGTCGCCCAGAACACGTCGGGTTGGCGATCGGGGCCGACCACCACGGTGCTGCCGTCGGCGAGCATCAACGTCAGTTCGGTGACGTGGTTCCCGAAGCTGCCTTCGACGTGGTGGCTCTTGCCGTGGATGTCGCTGGCGATCGCGCCGCCAACGGTGACGAACCTGGTGCCCGGCGTGACGTAGACGAAGTAGCCACGGGGCACGATGACGCGCAGCAGGTCGTCGAGGCTCACCCCGCCCGGCACGGTGACCGTCGGCCCGCCGGCCGCGTCGGGGTGCAGCATCGCCTGGTGCGCGGCGCCCTTCAGGCGCAGCACCAGCCCGCCGGCGTTCTGCGCCGCGTCGCCATAGCTGCGCCCCAGCCCGCGCACCAACGCGCCACGGTCGTCGGCCGTGCTGACGGCTGCGGCGAGCTCGTGCGCCGGGACGTCGAGCACGTCGGCGACGGTGGCGTTGGTCCGCCCCCATCCGGTCAGCCGGGCACGCCGCGGGCGCACGCCGGGCATCAGTACGGCCACTCCACGTCGTGGCCCACCAGCCGGCGGAGCACCGGGCCGAGCCTGGCGGCGAGGAGCAGCTTGACCGCCAGGTTCTTGGCGAACCACGGCAACTGGGCGAGTTGGCGCGCGGCGTTGGCCAGTCGCGCGGTGGGCGTGCCGGCCAGGTCGGCGCGGTACTCGGTGAGGCTGCGCGCCCGGCCGACGTAACGCCAGCGGCGACCGGCGACGAGCTCGCGAAGGATCGCCGCGGTGACACCGATGCTCGAGAACGAGTCGTGGATCAGCATCGTGCCGCCGTCCTGGACGCGGCTGCCCCACCCACGGATGTCGGCCAGGGCAGGTGCGTAGCGGTGCGCACCATCGACGTACAGCACGTCCATGCCGCCGGTGACCTCGCCGTGTGCCGCGGCGCTGAACGCGCGCACGTGGCGCACCGTGGCGGCCACGCCGGCGCGCTGCAGGTTGCGGTTGAACACCTCGTTGTCGGTCGCCGCCTGGGCAGCGAAGCCGGCGATCTCCTGGGGTCCGCGGTCGTTGCCGGCATGGGGATCGATCGCCGTGATGCCCACGCCGGGCGCCGCGCCGAGCGCCAGGACGATGGTGCTGCGGCCCCGGAACGAACCGATCTCGACGATGCCGGCGCGGGCCCGCGCCGCCGCGTCGAACAGCCGCCGTGCCTGGTCCGGGCTCATCCACCCCTCCACGTCGTCCGTCGCGGCGAGGGCGTCGGCGAACGTGGCTGGCACCGGATCAGGTTAACGGCGGGGTCGCGCCGGCCGGTTGGCGCCGCCTGCTTGCACCCGGCGACGATCGCCACTATCGTCCCGTAGATGTCGGACGTTCCACAAGTACAGGACGAAAAGGTGCCGGCGCGCACGACGGCGAAGCGTGCCACGCGCGCCAGCACCCAGCGGGCGCGCACGACGCCACGCACGACGCCGCGTACGCCCGCCGCCAGCGTCGGCGACGCGGTGCGTGGCCACCTCGACTACGACCTCGCGCCCACCGTCGAGGCCAGCACGCCTGGCCAGCTGCGGGCGATGGCCGACCCGACGCGCACGGCGATCCTCGACCTCGTCCTCGATCGGGCCGCCACCGTCACCGAGCTGGCCGAGGCGCTCGGCAAGCCGAAGGCCACGGTCGACCACCACGTCAAGGTGCTGCAGCGTGCCGGCCTGCTGAAGGTGGTCCGCACCCACCGGGTGCGGGCGATCACCGAGCGCTACTGGGGGCGCACGGCACGCACGATCCGGATCGCCAACGTGGCCACCCGCGCCCGGGCGTCGGACCCGGCCGAGCGGGCCGACCCGGCCGACCCCGCACAGCTGACCCACTTCCTCGCCGTGACCCTCGCCGACCTGCGTGACGCGGTCGACGCCGGCGTCGGCCCCGGACCGGGCACCGCGCCGGGGCCGTTGCTGTCGACCTACCGGCGGGCACGCGTCCCGCACGAACGCGCCGCGGAGTTCGCCGAGCGGCTCCACCAGCTGGCGCTGGAGTTCTCCACCACGCCCCGCGGCGGAGACGTCGTCTATGGCCTGTCGGTGACCATCTTCCCCACCGCGCAGCCGGCGCTGCGCGACCCGTCATGACGGCACCCGACACCGACCCCACCACGGCCACGTCCACGTCCACGTCCACGTCCACGGGCGGGCACCAGACCGGCCGCCGCTCGCTTGGCGCCAACTACCGCAAGGTGTTCACCGCAACGGTGATCTCCAACCTCGGCGACGGCGTCTCCGCCGTGGGCTACCCGTGGCTGGCGTCGGCGGTGACCCGCAACCCGATGCTGATCGCCGCGACGGGCATCGTCCAACGCCTGCCGTGGCTGGTGTTCACCCTGCCCGCCGGTGTCATCACGGACCGTGTCGACCGGCGCCGGCTGATCGTCACGATGGACGTGATCCGCGGCCTGATCACCGTCGCCGTGTCGGTCGCGGTCCTCGGATGGGGTGGCCACCTGCCCAAGCCCGACCAGCTCACCAGCGTCACCGGCACTCGGGTCGGCCTGTACCTGGTGCTGACGCTCGCCGCACTGCTGCTCGGTTGCGCCGAGGTGCTGCGCGACAACTCGGCACAGACGATCCTGCCGTCGGTCGTCGCCCAGGGCGACCTGGAGCGCGCCAACGGGCGGATGTGGTCGGCGGAGATGGCCGCCAACACGTTCGTCGGCCCGCCGCTCGGCAGCCTGCTGATCAGCGCCGCGTTCTTCCTGCCGTTCGCCTTCGACGCGGTCTCGTTCTTCGCCGCGGCGGGATTGGTCTCCCTGCTCGTCGGGCAGTTCCGCGCCCACCACGGCGGCGACGACGCGCCGCTACGCCTGCCGTGGCGAACCGAGCTGGCCGACGGCTTCCGATGGTTGTGGCACCACCGCCTGCTGCGCACGCTGGCCTTGACGCTCGGGCCGATGAACATGATCGGCTCGCTGTCCACCGCGACGCTCGTGCTGTACGCCCAGGAGGTGCTGCACACCACACCGCTGGAGTTCGCGATCATGGGCGTCGGCGGCGCCGTCGGGGGCATCGTCGGCGGGATCACCACGCCGCGCATCACCCGACGATTCGGGACGGGCCCGACGTTGTGGCTGACGCTGATCGCCGGTGTGATCGGCCCGCTGGTCATCGGGCTGGTGCCCTGGTGGCCGATCGTGCTGATCATGTTCGCCGTGGAGATGACCGTCGGCATGGCGTGGAACGTGATCACCGTGTCACTCCGCCAGGAGATCATCCCGCCGCACCTCCTCGGCCGGGTCAACAGCGTCTACCGCTTCTTCGGTTGGGGGATGATGCCGATCGGCATGGCCATCGGCGGTGCCACGGTGGCCGTCGTCGGCTGGCACTGGAGCCGGGACACGGCGCTCACCGCGCCGTGGTTCGTCGGTGCCGTGCTCGCCGCGCTGCTGGCCGTGTGGGCGATCCCGCAGCTGACAACCCAGGCGATCGAGACCGCGCGGGCCGCGGCGACGGGCACCACCGCGCCGACCGGTGGCCCGACCGACTCGCCCGCGACCCCTGGCGTCTAGCCGACAGGGACTGCGCGGTCGGCGCGGCCGGCTGGGCCAACGCGGCGATGGCCGCGCGAGCCGTTCCGCGTAGTCTCGACCGCATGACCGACGTCTCCACTGCCCCGCCGCAGACGCCCGCCCAGGCCGGACGCTGGACGGCGCAGTGGAAGGAGCTGTACGCCGAGGTGATCACCACCGGGCTGTGCACCGGGTGCGCCGGTTGCGTGGTCACCTGCCCCCACGACGTGATCGGCTACCAGCACGAAGAGGGCAAGTACAAGCCGTTCCACGTGGAGGACGAGCTCGGTCCGGCCAACTGCGTGCACGGCTTCGGCGAGGGCGGCGGCTGCACCACCTGCACCCGCGCCTGCCCCCGCTTCCGCGCGTGGGAGCCCGCCGCCGACGAGCACCTCTTCGGCCGCGTCCGCCGGCCCGACGAGATGGGCGGGATCTGGCGCCAGCTGCTGCTCACCCGGGCCGCCGACAGCGTCCAGCACGAGCGCGGCCAGGACGGCGGGTTCGTCACGGCGATGCTCACGTGGCTGATGACGCACGACTACATCCAGGGGGCGATGGTCTCGGGCGTCGAACCGGACGACGTGTGGAAGGCCAAGCCGGTCCTGGTGCAGACCCCCGACGAGGTGATCGCCACGGCCGGCTCGCGGTACACCTACTGCGCCAACCCGCTGGCCCTGCGCGACGCCAAGGCCGCCGGCCTGTCGCGCCTCGCGCTGGTCGGCATGGGCTGCCAGGTCTCGTCGCCACCGACGATGTGGGACCGCAAGGCCGGCAAGGTGTCCAAGCCGTTCCTGTTCAACATCGGCCTGCTGTGCTCCAAGACCTTCGACGACGCGATCTTCCCGGAGTTGTTCCAGGCCAAGTACGGCCGGGGCAAGCAGGACATGGTCAAGATGAACATCAAGGGCGTGGTGCAGATCTGGATGTAGGACGGCTCGT
>CAZMHG010000078.1:0-1556 GCA_964565975.1 uncultured Ilumatobacteraceae bacterium
ACGAAGTCGCCCAGGCGCATGTCGAGCATCACGTGGATGGTCGCCAGGTCGCTGCTCGCCGAGTGGGCGGATGCCGTTGCCGCCGGCCCACTGCCGGCGAGGAGCGCCGCGGTGGCAACGAGCGACGCGAGGACCACGGCGCGGATCGATCGAACCGGCCGTGGTGGTGCTGACGTGGGATGTCGTCGTGTGTTCATGCGCCCCTGAGGACCGATGCGAGAAGCCGTCGGCATCGTTCACACGGTCCCGTGTCACAACATCGAAGCACGCTTCGCGGATCCCATGCCGAAGCACGCTTCGGCGATCTCACGACACGCACGGCGCCGGAGCGCGCGGGGAGTTGCGGGTCACCGACCCGGGACGTCAGTTCCAGTTCTCGCGCGGCGACTGCGCGGCGGTGCGCGAGCGGGCCGAGCGGATGATCCGCAGGAAGACCGTCGCGATCCCGGCCAGCAGGATGGCGAAGACCAGCGTCATCCGCCAGCCGCCCTTGGCCTTGCTGCCGCACCCGGGCCGTTCCACCGCGGGGCCGCAGTTGCTCAGGTTCTGGTCCTCGGGCAGGAAGACGTTCGCCGTTGCCGGTGTCGCCGAAGCGTCGGTGCGAGTCGTCGGCGGGCTGGACAGCGTGGTGGTCGTGTCGCTGGCCCGGCGGATGGGCGGCGGCCCGCTGCATGCCGCGGCGAGCATGGCCATCGCGCATACGAGCAGCAGCCCGCGCGGCAGCGCGGCGGCGGAGCGGCGGAGCACGGGCACGTCCCCATCGTCGCAGCAAACCGGTCGATCTCCACCGGCCGATCTCCACTGGCGGATCGGCAGCCGCGGCCTAGCATCACGGCACATGTCGTTGCGTTCGGAATCCGTCCTCGTCGTCGATTTCGGCGCCCAGTACGCGCAGTTGATCGCCCGCCGGGTGCGCGAGCTGAACGTGCACTCCGAGATCGTCCCGCACCGCATCACCGCGGCCGAGCTGCTCGCCGACCGGCCTGCCGCGCTGATCCTGTCGGGCGGCCCGAAGAGCGTGCACGTCGAGGGCGCGCCGTCGCTCGACCCGCAGATCTACGAGCTCGGCATCCCGGTGCTCGGCATCTGCTACGGCGCGCAGCTGATCGCCCAGCAGCTTGGCGGCACCGTCGGCCGGGGGATGCGCGGCGAGTACGGGCGGGCGCGCCTCGATCTCACCGGCCCATCGTCCACCCTCCTGGCCGACCTGCCGGCAACGCAGGACGTGTGGATGAGCCACTTCGACGCCGTGACCGTCGAGCCGGACGGCTTCGTCTGCACGGCGACGACACCCGACGCGCCGGTCGCCGTGCTGGAGAACGCCGCCCGGCGGATCTGGGGCGTCCAGTTCCACCCCGAGGTCGTGCACACGCCGCATGGACAGGACGTGCTGCGCCGGTTCGTCCACGACCTCGCCGGCGCGCCGGCAACCTGGACGATGGACTCGATCATCGAGACCGAGATGGCCAAGGTCCGTGCCCAGGTCGGCACCGACCGGGTGTTCTGCGGGCTCAGCGGCGGGGTCGACTCGGCGGTTGCCGCGGCGCTGGTGCACA
>CAZMHG010000078.1:1579-1842 GCA_964565975.1 uncultured Ilumatobacteraceae bacterium
TCGAGCTGATCCACGTGGACGCCGGCGGGCAGTTCTTCGAGCGGCTGGCGGGGGTGACCGAGCCAGAGCACAAGCGCAAGGTGATCGGCGAGCTGTTCGTGCGCATCTTCGAGCAGCACACCGGCGGCATCACCGAGGCCAGGCACCTGGTCCAGGGCACCCTGTACCCGGACGTGATCGAGAGCGGCGGCCGTGACGGCAGCGCGGCGGTGATCAAGAGCCACCACAACGTCGGTGGCCTGCCCGAGGACATGACCCTGCTG
>CAZMHG010000078.1:1856-9670 GCA_964565975.1 uncultured Ilumatobacteraceae bacterium
TCGGCCTGCCCGACGAGATCGTCTGGCGCCAGCCGTTCCCCGGTCCCGGACTCGGTGTGCGGATCATCGGCGAGGTGACGGCCGAACGGGTGGCAATCCTGCAGCACGCCGACGCGATCGTGCGCGACGAGATCGCCCGCTGCGGCCTGGAACGCGAGCTGTGGCAGGCGTTCGCCGTGCTCGCCGACATCCGCTCGGTCGGCGTGATGGGCGACGAGCGCACCTATGCCCACCCGGTGATCATCCGCGCGGTCACCAGCGACGATGCGATGACCGCCGACTGGGCCCGGCTGCCCTACGACCTGCTCGAGACGATGTCGTCGCGGATCATCAACGAGGTCGACGGGATCAACCGTGTGGTCTACGACATCACCTCGAAACCGCCGGCCACGATCGAGTGGGAGTAGCACCCGCGCGCCGCCGGCCGCACCGGTCTGTGTGACGAATCACCGACCGCGCTGCAACACGTTCGTAATACTCGTGGTACGCTCGGGCCCGTCATGTCGTTCGCCTTCCGATCCCTGACAGCCCGCCCGCTCCACGCACGCCGGGGGGTCGCGCGGATCGCCGCGTTCGCCCTGCTGGCCGGGGCCTCGGTGTCGCTGATGGCGCCGGCCGCGGTTCATGCCGACTCCACCTCGGACGAGCGCGCCCGGGTCCAGCACTACCTCGACGCGCTCGATCAGCTCGACTCGCAGATGAGCCAGACCAACGAGGACCAGCTCGACGCGCAGAGCGCGCTCGCACACCTGCAGGACGACATCGCCGTGCTCAAGGGGCAGGTCACCGCCCAGTCGGGTGAGCTCACCTCACTGCAGCAGGTCCTCACCAGCATCGCCGTCGACCGGTTCACCGCCAGCGGTTCGGCAACGGCCAACCCGCTGCTGTCCGACTCGTCGGCCTTCGCCGAGGCCCAGCAACGCGACGCGCTCGCCAAGGTGGCGATGAACGCCGGCATCGCCGACGCCGACAACGCGCAGGCGGTGGTCGACCAGCTCACCGATCGGCAGCGCAAGCTGACCCGCAAGCAGCGCGAGGCGGCCAACCTCGTGGCCGTGCTGGCGACCAAGGGCGATCGGCTGGTCGCCCTGCAGGGCCAGTACCAGGCGCTGACGACCCAGGCCAAGAAGGACCTCAAGCAAGCGGTCATCGACCAGGAGGTCGCTCGCCGCGAGAAGCTGGCCGAGCAACAGGCGGCTGCGGCCTATGCCGCGGCGCAGAAGATCGAGGCCGAGAACGAGAAGCGCGCAGCCGCCGCTGCGGCTGCGGCGGCACGACGCAAGGCGCAAACGGCCAAGCCCGCATCCGGTGGCCGCGGCGGTGGTGGCACGGTCAAGACGCGGGTGACCAAGCCGACCAAGCGAACCGCCCCGACCCCGACACCCACCACCAAGGCCGGGTCCAAGCCGACCAAGGCCACCACGAAGCCGGCGACCAAGCCGACGAAGACCACCAAGCCACGCAAGACGTCCACGCCACCGACGCCGACCAAGCAGCCCACGCGCTACCCGGGCGTGTCGGGCAAGGCGGGCGTCGCCGTGGCCGCGGCGATGGCCCAACGCGGTACCCCGTACCACTTCGCGATGTCGTCACCTGGCAAGGGATTCGACTGCTCAGGGCTCACGTCGTACGCATGGGGCCGTGCCGGCGTGTACCTGCCACACCAGTCCCGCCAGCAGTACGCGGTCACCCCGCACGTGCCCGAGTCCGCCGCGGCGCCGGGCGACCTGATCTTCTACTACTCGCCGATCAGCCACGTCGGTCTGTACATCGGCGGCGGCAAGATGGTCCACGCGCCGCACACCGGCGACGTCGTCAAGGTCGTCTCCGTACAATGGGGCAAGGCCGTCGGCGTCGGCCGTCCGGGCTGACCCGCCCAGACCGCGCCACGCCGCTGCACCCCGTTGCACCCCGTTGCACGGTCCCTCGCTCTACGGAGCCGCCTCGCCGGACCCACCCGGCCGACTGCAACATGTTCGTAACATCCGCTAGGCTGGTGACTTCCATGGTTCGTCGTCCGTTCATCCGCCGCGGCCCGGCGCGCCCCCGTGTGGCGCACCTGATCGCCGCGACACTGATCGCCACCACCGCCCTCACGGCCGGGACGCTTGCCGCCCCCCCGGCCCACGCCGACTCGACCTCCGACGAGCGGGCGCGCGTCCAGAAGTACCTCGACGCGCTCGACAACCTCGACAACCAGATGGGTCAGACCAACGAGGACACGCTCGCCGCGCAGGGCAAGCTGACCCAACTGCAAAGCGACATCGCCGTCCTGCAGCGCCAGGTCAGCACGCAGTCGGGCGAGCTCGGCAAGTTGCAGCAGTTGCTGACCAACATCGCCATCGACCGGTTCACGGCCAGCGGTTCGGCCGCGCAGAACCCGCTGCTCACCGATTCGTCGGCCTTCGCCGAGGCCCAGCAGCGCGATGCGCTGGCCCGGGTGGCGATGAACGCCGGCATCGCCGACGCCGACGACGCGCAGAACGTCGTCGACCAGCTGACCGACCGCCAGCGCAGGCTTGCCCGCAAGAAGCGTGAGGCCGCCGCGCTGGTCGCCACGTTGAACGCCAAGACCAGCAGGCTCACCGCGCTGCAGTCGCAGTACCAGGCGCTCGAGGCCGACGCCAAGAAGGACCTCAAGCAGGCGATCATCGACCAGGAGATCGCCCGCCGCAAGGCCGAAGCCGAACGCCGTGCGGCGATCGCCTTGGCCAAGGCACGCAAGGCCGAAGCGCTGCGCCAGGCGCGCGCGGCCGCAGCAGCCAAGGCGGCCGCCGCGGCGCGTCGGCGCGCTGCGCAGCACCCTGCGGGCGGTGGCCGCGGAGGCGGCGGCAGCGGTGGTGGCACCAAGACGCCCGAACCGCCGCCGATCAAGAACTACCCAGGCACCTCGGGCCGGGCCGGCATCGCCGTGTCCGCCGCGCTGTCCCAGCAGGGCACGCCCTACCACTTCGGCATGTCGTCACCGGGACGTGGCTTCGATTGTTCCGGCCTGACGTCCTACGCCTGGGCGCGTGCCGGCGTGTACCTGCCGCATCAGTCCGCCCAGCAGTACGCCGTCACGCCGCACGTGCCGGAGTCCGCCGCGTCGCCGGGTGACCTGATCTTCTTCCACTCGCCGATCAGCCACGTCGGGTTGTACATCGGCGGCGGGCAGATGGTCCACGCCCCGCGCACCGGCGATGTCGTCCGCGTGGTCGGGGTGGACTGGGACCGTGCCGTGGGCGTCTCCCGCCCCGGCTGAACGTCGCGGCGACGCGTTGCCGGTCAGCCGGTCGGTGCCGGTGATGCCGCCACGGCGATCGTCGGCCACCGTGTGGCGGTGATCGTCGGCTACGCCTTCGTGGTGGTCGTCGTGCTCGCCGCGGCACTGCGGGCGATGTCGGCGATCTCCTTCCAGGTCTCGGCCGAGTCGTAGCCCAGCGCCCACAGCGCGACGCCGCCCAGTCGGCGCTTGCGGGCCAGGTCGATGCGCTGGCGAGCGCCCGCAGCCGTCATGAAGTGGACCTCACGGGTCTGGGTGCATGTGGCGCTGCCCTCGCTGAGCGTCAGGTCGTAGGTGAACACGCCCTCGCCCTCGCCGTTGTCGGTGACGGTCGCGGCGCGCTTTGCGATCAGGTCGTCGATGCCGCCCTGGGTGACCGCGTTGCGCTCGTCCGGCGCGCTTGCCGGGCACGTCCCGGTCACGTTGGTCCGCCAGTTGTAGCCGTACAGCGGCACCCCGAGGACGATCTTGCTGCGGTCGCCGACGGCCTGGATCGCCGCGGCGATGATCTTCTCGTTCCATGCGTACGGCGAGATCGGGCCGACCGTCACGCTGTAGTCGTAGGCCATGATCCGCAGCTGGTCGGCGTACTTGCCCAGCTCACGGTAGTCGTACACCCTGTAGCCGCTCGAGGTGTCGGGCCCCGTGTCGTTGATCGGCGGCAGCGCCAGCGTCAGCAGCTTGCCGTCGCCGTGCAGCCGCTCGGCGAGCTCCTTGACGAAGGCGGCGAAGTCGACCCGCGTCGTCAGCCAGGTCGCCTTGTCGTCCTTGAAGGCGAAGCTCTCGTAGTCGACGTCGATGCCGTCGAAGCCGTGATCGTTGACGAACGCGACGATCGAGTCGACGTGCGCGGTACGTGTCGTGGCGTCGGCGAACAGCTTGGCCAGCGTGCCGGCGGCCGTGTTGTCGACGATCGACGGGATCACCTTCAGGCCCCGGCGCTTGGCCAGGGCGACGAGCGCGTCGGCCTTGGCCGTGGGTGTACGGGCGCTGATCTGGATCGTGTTCGGGTCGGCGTCGTCGACCTCGTACCAGAACGGGGACACGCTGGTGAGCATCCGCGAGTTCGAATCGAGCGACGGCGCCGCGGTGTCCAGCTGCCAGCCGGGAACCCACGCGTTGATCGGGATGTCGGGCAGCGGTGGGAGCTCGGTGGTCCGCCCGAAGAGCCACCACACGGCGGCGACGGCGACCAGCACCACAGCCAGCAACGCACCGACGAGTCGCCGGTTGAAGGTGGCGAGGATGCCCGCGTGCGACGGGCGACGCGGCGCGGTGCCCGTGGCGCGGTGCGACACCCGCCCGAGGCCGCGGATCGCCGTCGGCGGCGCGGGGACCCGATTCGGCCCCGTCTGGCCAACGCCGTCGAACTCGCCGTCGACGTCGTCGTCGACGTCGTCGTCGAACTCGTCGTCGGCCGCTGCGTCGTGCACCGCCGGCCGGGACAGGGCGGTGGTCGCGACGTCGGGTCGTGTGGCAGGCGGCGCCGGAGGGGCGAAACCCGTGGTCGGGGCGCGCGTCGCCGGGATGGAGCCGGAGAACGTCGCGTCGGGGTCGAACAAGCGGACCAGGCGATCGACGCCGAGATCGGCCAACGAACGCACGATCACCAAGCCGGCGCGACCGTCGATCGGCACCATGTTGGGGATCGCCACGGTGCGGCATCCGGCGGCCATCGCCGAGGCGATGCCGTTCGGCGAGTCCTCCAGGGCGACACATTGGCGCGGGTCGGCGGCGAGCAGTTCTGCGGCGGTGAGGTACGGCTCGGGGTGGGGCTTGCCGTGCTCGACGTCGTCGCCGCTGACCACCGCGGCGAAGTGCCCGGCCGGCAGCTGATCGACCACGGTCATCGCCAGGCGCTGCCACGACATGGTCACCAGCGCGCTGGGGATGCCGGTGCGGTACAGCTCGTCGAGCAACTCGCGCGCGCCCGGTCGCCACGGCACGCCGTTGGTCCGCAGGTCGGCGACGACGTCGTCCATCAGCCATTCGACGATGTCGTCGGCCGGCATCTGCACGCCACCGATCCGTTGCAGCTGTCGGGCGCTGTCGTGCAGGTCGAGCCCGACCAGCGAGTGGCCGTCGGCGTCGGTCCACCGGCGGTTGCCGTGCAGCGCGACCAGGCGGTGCTCGGCCTTGATCCAGAACGGTTCGGTGTCGACGAGCGTGCCGTCCATGTCCCACAGGACGGCCGCGGGCAGTCCGATCAACGTGGTCTCCCTGGGGCTCGGTCGACGGCCAGCGCGGCGCGGCGGCCTTCGAGGATCGCCTCGTGGACCGTGCGCGGCGCGACGCAATCGCCGGCGGCGAGCGCGGCGCGTTCGATCGGCGGGCCGGGGAGCCGGAAGCCGCAGTCGACCACGGCGGCGACGTGCAGGTCGCGGCGCTCGCCGCTGAAGCGGTGCTCGACGGTGACGTGGTCGGCGCCGGCGTGGCGCAGGATAGTGCGCCGCTCGATGCGGACGCCGGCCTGGGCGAGGCGCACGTTGGCCGGGGCCAGGTCGCCGGAGCGTGACAGCTCGTTGCCGGCGATGTGATCAGGGGTGACCAGGATCGCCCGCCGGCCGAGCTCCTCGGCGAGGGCGACACCGATCGGGCCGCCGATCGGGTCGTGGATCACGACGTCGCCCTCGGCCGGCAGGGCGGCGCGACCGCGGCGCAGCTCGGCGACGTCCACGATCGTGGCGCCCGTGTCGATCGTGTACGTCGGCTCGCCGGCGACGCTTCCCGTGCACTGGACCACGACGTCTGCTGCGGGCGGCTCGCCGGACCAGCCGGTGCGGATGCTCGCGCCGGCGTGCTGCGCCTCGGCGGCCAGCCAGCGGACCAGCGGCTCGTGCGGGCCGGCGCATGCGGCGATCCCGCCGACCCGGTCGGCCGTGTCGACGATCGTGACGGCATGCCCGCGCAACGCGGCGACGCGCCCGACCTCCAACCCGGCAGGCCCGGCGCCGAGCACGGTGACGCTGCGGCGCGGTGCGGCGGGGGCGTACCAGTCGGGGTCGTCGGTCTCGTGGCCGGTGGACGGCTCGCCGACGCAGGTGATGATCGGGTTGCGTGGGTCGCGCACCTGGCAGGTCTGGTTGCAGCGGGTGCACGGCCGGACGCGATCGGCCCGGCCGCCGCGTACCTTGGCCACCAGGTCCGGGTCGGCGAGCATCGCTCGGGTCATCTCCACGCCGTCCACCGCTGCGGCACCACCGGCGGGGTGCAACGCCGCTTCGGCCTGGTGCACATCGACGATCGATCCTTGGGCAAACACCGCGGTGCCCGCCTCGCCGTGCCTGGCGAGCATGCCCCTCACCGCCCGCGCCAGGGCGATCGTCGCGCCGGCCGGTTCGTGCCAGTCGGCGCGGGTCTTGTCAGCGGTGTAGATCGAGCCGCGGGTCACGACCAGGTAGTCCACCCCGCCGGCCACCAGCCGAGCGGCGAGCGCAGGTGCCTGGTCCGGGGTGATCCCGGCCCACGGCGCCAGCTCGTCGCAGCTGAGGCGCAGACCGACCAGCAGGTCGGGGCCGGCCTCGGCGCGCACCCGCTGCAGGACACGGTCGGCCAGGTGCGCACGGTCGGCCCACTGGTCGCCGCGGTGGTTGGTCAGCCCGCTCAGGAACTGGCGGATCAGGCTGTGCTGGCCGGCGTTGACCTCGACCCCGTCGCAACCGGCGTCGGCGGCCAGCTTGGCGGCGTGGCCGAACCCGTCGACGACTGCGGCGATGTCGTCGTCCTCCATCCACTTGGGGACCTCGCGGGTGTTGACCTCGGGCACCGCCGAGGGGGCCCACAGCTCGCGTTGGCTGTGCGCGCTGGAGCCCTGACCACCCGCGTGGTCAAGTGAGGCGACGAGCAGTGCGCCGTGGTCGTGGCAGCCCGCGGCGATCGCCGCCCACCCGTCGCCGCATCGATCGGCGAGCGGCGCCCGCTCGTACGGCCAGTCCGACGGGTGCACGCTGGCGCCCTCGGTGACCACGATGCCGGCGCCGCCGCGTGCCCTGGCGGCGTAGAACGCCAGGTGTCGGGCGGTGAAGGTGCGCTGGTCGTCGCCCAGGTTGGTGACGATCGGCCCGAACAGCACCCGACTGGATGCGGTACGCGCACCGAGGAACAGCGGTTCGACCAGGCGCATGGTCGGGTCAGTCTGTCACGGGTGCCGTGTCGCTGACAGCTCGCGCCCACCGGCCAAACGCTTGATGTTGTCGAGGTGCCGGAGGGCGACGACCAGCCCGATGGCGACGATCGCGGCGATCTCCCAGGCCGGCGCGCCGAGCACGGCGACGCCGACGATCACGCCGATCAGGATGGCCAACGTGGCCATCGACGCCTTGCCGCTGAGCTTGCGGATGACGATCCACGCAGCGAGCAACCCGAAGCCGAGCCACGGCCACAGCACCAGGATCGAGCCGCCGAACGTGGCCGCACCCTTGCCACCGCGGAACCGCCGGGTGATCGGGTACATGTGCCCGAGGGTCGCCGCGGCGACGAGCAGGTATGCGCCGGGCCGGGTGTCGATCAGCAGCCCGACCGTGGCGGGGATCGCCCCCTTCAGGGCGTC
>CAZMHG010000079.1:0-9650 GCA_964565975.1 uncultured Ilumatobacteraceae bacterium
CCCTCGCCGGGATGATCGGTGCGGTGCAGGCCGAAGGTGTCGCCCGCGTCCTGGTCGTCAGCGACGCTCCCGAGGCGCGCCGCGGCGACGTTCCGGCGGGCGTGGAGATCTGGCACCGGGACCGGGTGCTGGAGGCCCAGGAGTTGCTGCGCGACGTTCCCGGCGTGACCGTGCTGGTGTACGACCAGCCGTGCGCCGCCGACCTGCGCCGCAAGCGCAAGCGCGGCCAGGCGACCACGCCGGCGTACCGGATCATGATCAACGAGGCCGTGTGCGAGGGCTGCGGCGACTGCGGCGCGACGTCGAACTGCCTGTCGGTGCAGCCGGTGGACACGATCCTCGGGCGGCGCACGCGCATCGACCAGGCCAGCTGCAACCTCGACGCGTCGTGCACCCTGGGCCGCTGCCCGGCGTTCGTCAAGGTCACGCCCGCTCCCCAGGCTCGGAAGGCACCGACGCAGGGGCCGCGGTCCTCGGGCCTTGGCGCCGACCTGCCCGAGCCCGTCCGGCAGGTGGGCGACACGGCCAACGTGTTGATGGCCGGCGTCGGCGGCACGGGCGTGGTCACCGTCAGCCAGATCCTGGGCATGGCGGCCCGGCTCGCCGGGCGCTGGTCGACCGGCCTCGACCAGACCGGCCTGGCGCAAAAGGGCGGCACCGTGGTGTCGCACGTGCGGCTGTCGGCCGAGCCGATCGACGGCGGCAACCTGATCGGCGCCGGGCGGGCGGACGTGTTGCTCGCGTTCGACGCGGTCGCCGCGGCGCAGGACGTGACCGTGCGGCGGATGAGCTCGCAGCACACGGCGGTGGTGGCCAACACCTCGATCGCCCCCACCGGGCCGATGGTCCGCCGGGTCGACGCGCCCGCCCCGGGCGGTGCGGCGCTGCTCGACCGGCTCCAGGCAGCCGGCCGCGACGGGGCGATGGTCCGCCTCGACGCGGAGCAGATCGCCATGGCGCTGTTCGGCGAGACCCTGCCGGCCAACCTCGTCGTGCTCGGCGCAGCCTATCAGTCGGGCTTCCTGCCACTGCCGGCCGAATCGGTCGAGCAGGCGATCCGGGTCAACGGCGCCGCCGTCGACACCAACCTGGCCGCGTTCCGCGCCGGGCGCGCCGCGGTGGCCACGCCGGACGAGGTCGAGCGGGTCGTCGCCGCGGCGTCGCCCGCGCACCCGGCACGGACCGTTGGGAAGCTGCCGACGGCGGTCACCGGCCGGCTCGCCGCTGCGATGATCCCCGACGCATCTCGCGAGCTGGTCGAGCACTGCGCCGCCGACCTGGTCGGCTACCAGTCCGCCGACCTGGCCCTGGCGTACATCGACGAGGTCGCCGCAGTCGGCGCCCACGAACCCGCCGGGCGCAGCGAGCTGACCACCACCGTGGCCAGGAACCTGCACCACCTGATCGCCGTGAAGGACGAGTTCGAGGTTGCCCGGTTGCACCGCTCGGACGCGTTCCTCGCCGCGGTCACCGCCGAGTTCGGTGAGGGCGCGACCGTCGAGTACCTGCTCGACCCGCCGGTGCTGCGCCGCCTGGGCCGTTCCGGGAAGCTCGGCCTGCGCCGGAGCGCGGGCCCCGTGTTCCGTGCGCTGGCCGCGCTGCGCCGCACCCGCGGTGGCGCGCTCGACGTGTTCGCCAGGACCGACCACCGGCGCATGGAGCGTGGCCTGGCCGACGAGTACCGCGCCCAGATCGCCACCTCCCTCGCCCGCCTGGACGTCGCCCCGTCGCGCTACGACGCGGTGATCGCCGCGCTCGCCCTGGCCGACCAGGTCCGTGGCTTCGACGACGTCAAAGAGCGCAACGTCGCCGCGTGGCGCGCCGCATCGGCCGCCGCGCTCGACGCGCTCGACGCTCGGCCCACGTCGGGCGCGGCGTCGGGCAGCACGTCAACCCCAACAACCAGCACCACAGGGAGTCATCCATGAGCAACCTCTTCGACCTCACCGGCAAGGTGGCGATCGTCACCGGCTCGGGCCGCGGCTTGGGCAAGGCGATCGCCGTCGGCGTGGCCCAGTACGGCGCCACGGTGGTCACCTGCTCGCGCACGCTCGCCGAGGCCGAGGCCGCCGCCCGGGAGATCACCGATGCCGGCGGCACGGCGCTCGGCCTGCGCGTGGACACCGCCGACCGGGCCAGCTGCGCGCAACTCGTCGCCGACACGGTCGCCGCGTTCGGCCACCTCGACGTGCTGGTCAACAACGCCGGGATCGACATCATCGAGCCGGCCGAGGACGTCTCCGAGGAGGCCTGGGACCAGGTGGTCACGATCAACCTCAAGGGCTACTTCAACTGCTCGCAGTTCGCCGCCCGGCAGATGCTGGCCCAGGGCACCGGCGGGTCGATCGCCAACAACTCATCGATCGCCGGCGAGGTCGGCATCAAGGGCCTCACCGCCTACGCCGCGGCGAAGGGTGGCGTCAACCAGATGACCAAGACGATGGCCGTCGAGTGGGCGCCGCGTGGCATTCGCGTCAACGCCTTCTCGCCGGGCTACTTCGAGAACATCATGTCGGGCGCCACCGACGAGCACGCCCGCCCCGAAAAGCGCGCCCAGGTGCTGCAGTTCACCCCGATGGGCCGCCGCGGCCTACCCGACGAGTTGGTCGGCCCGGTCGTCTTCCTGGCGTCCGACGCGTCCAGCTACGTGACCGGGGCGATCCTGCTGGTCGACGGCGGCTACACCGCTGCCTGAACGCGCCCGCACACATTCCCACCCATCGAACTACGGAGATCACACCATGGACGCACGAATCCTCGACTACATGACCCGCTACCGGTTCAAGAAGCTGGTCATCTGCAACGACACCGACTCCGGCCTGCGCGCCGTCATCGCGATCCACTCCACCGCCCTCGGGCCGGCGACGGGCGGCCTGCGGATGTGGACCTACGCCGACGAGCAGGACGCGATCTTCGACGCGTTGCGCCTGGCGCGCGGGATGACCTACAAGTACGCCGCGGCGGGCGTCAACCTCGGCGGTGGCAAGGCGGTGATCATCGGCGACCCGAAGAAGGACAAGTCCGAGGCGCTGATGCGGGCCATGGGCCGGTTCATCGATCAGCAGGACGGTGAGTACATCACCGGCGAGGACGTCGGCACCACGCTCGACGACATGGAGACGCTGTACTCGGAGACCGACCACGTGGTCACGCTGCCTGCGCACGCCGGTGGTGCCGGTGACATCTCGCCGGCAACCGCGCTCAGCTCGGTGCTGGCGACCAAGGCCTGCGCCAAGCGGGTGTGGGGCGACGACAGCCTGAAGGGCCGCACCGTCGCCCTGCAGGGCCTTGGCGTGTGCGGGTCCAAGGCGCTCAAGCTGATGCTCGACGAAGGGGCACGCCTCACGGTGACCGACGTCGACCCGGACAAGGTCGCCGCGGCCGTGGCCGAACATGGCGTGCAGTCCTGCGCGCCGGGCGAGATCTACGACGTCGACGCCGAGATCTTCGCCCCCTACGCGCTCGGGGCGATCGTCAACGACGACACGATCGGCCGGCTGAAGGGCAAGGTCGTCGCCGGCAGCGCGAACAACATCCTCGCCGAGGAGCGCCACGGCGACGAGTTGCAGGCCAGGGGCATCACCTACGCGGTCGACTACGTGGCCAACTCCGGCGGCACGATCTTCGACACCGACCGGTTCCGCAAGGGCGGCTTCCAGCCGGAGCGGGCGTGGGCCAACGTCCGGCGGGTCTACGACCGCACGCTCGAGGTGTTCGCCATCGCCGATCGTGACGGGATCCCGTACTACCGGGCCGCCGACCAACTGGCCGAGGCGCGCATCGACGCCGTCAACAAGGTCCGCCTGCTCGACACCAATCACGCCAGCGTGCACCGCTGACCACGCGCCCTCACGCGAACCTGGCGGCGGCATGGTCCGTGTGGACCACACCGCCGCCAGGAACGCGGGGGCCGGCGACCGCGCTGGGATGCGGCCCGACCCGGCCCGTCGGGGCGAGCAGCGGGCTAGAAGGTGCCGGACGAGTTCTTGTCGCTCCAGCGGCCCTCGCCGCCCGGCACGGCCGGCTTGGTGTCGTAGATCCCGGCGCCACGCAGCCAGAAGTGGCCCGTACCGGCAGCGGCCAGCCCGAGGTTGGCGCCGACCACCCGGACGACGACGTTGCTGCCGGTGATGTGCGCGACGCCGCTGAAGCCGCTGTACACCGACAGGTGCTTGCCCACGCTGCGGTGGCCGACACCGGCCACCCGGACCTTGGCGTCGCCGGCGCGGTCGATCACGACGAGCACGCCCCGGCCGGTGATGGTGGAGGCGTCGAGGTCGCCGGCCAGTTGCACGGTGCCACGGCCGTGTGCGGTGAGCTCGGGCCGCGGTGCGGCCGCGGAGGCCGGGCTCACCAGGGACAGCGAGGCGACCGCGCAGGCCGCGCCCATCATGGACTTCTTCAACGTGTTCATCGTCGGTTCCTTGTTGTTGATCCTTCGGCGGAAGGGGTGCGGAGGGTGCCGCGACGACCACGATGAATGACGTCTGTGGGCAGAGCACACGGGAACTGTGAGGGGAGTGTGAAGCTGCGTCCGGCGTGCGACCATGGTCCGATGACCGCCGAGCAGACCGTCCTGATCGTCGAGGACGACCACGCCATCGCCGACCTGTTGGAGATGTACCTGCGCGGCGCCGGCTTCCGGGTCCGCCATGCGGGCGACGGCGAGCGCGCCTTGGCGATCAGCGAGCAGTCGCCGGCCGCGCTCGTCGTGCTCGACGTGGGGCTTCCGGGGATCGACGGCTTCGAGGTGTGCCGCCGGCTGCGCGCCCGTACGGACACGCCGGTGCTGTTCCTGACGGCGCGCGACGACGAGATCGATCGGCTGCTCGGGCTCGAGCTCGGCGCCGACGACTACGTGATCAAGCCGTTCTCGCCGCGCGAGGTGGTCGCCCGGGTGAAGGCGATCCTGCGGCGCGGGACGAGCCGCGACCTCGATCAGCAGGCCGTGTTCGAGCCGGGTGACGGGATCCGCGTCGATGCCGACCGGCGCGAGGTGAGCGTCGGGGGCGAGGTCGTGTCGCTGACGGCCAAGGAGTTCGACCTGCTCAGCCATCTCGCCAGGAACCACGGCCGGGTCCTCAGCCGTCGCCAGCTGCTGGACAGCGTCTGGGAGCCTGGCTGGATCGGCGACGAGCGCACCGTCGACGTGCACGTCGCCCAGCTGCGCAAGAAGCTGGGCGACGACCTGCCGCTGGCCACCATGTGGGGCATCGGGTACCGGCTCGGATGACCGCGCCGGCTTCACACTTTCCTCACGACCGCAGGCCACAATCGCAGGTGCGATGACCCGGCGGATCACCTTGACCCTCGTTGCCACGATCGTGTTGACGTTGCTGACGACGGGCGTCGCGACGATGGTCATCGCCAAGGTGCGCGCCGGCCAACAGACGATGCACGACCTGCGCAAGCAGATCGTCCCGCTGGTTGCCGACATCGAGGATCTGGCCACGCGCGGTGTCAACGGCAAGGCGCTCGATGCACGGGCGATCACCGCGCGCTTCCGGCTGATCCGGCGCGCGCTGCAGTCCGACGTGACCGTCGTCGCCCTGCGCAGCGGGCGGGTGATCGGCGACGACCCGCCCGGGGTGCCCGTCGCCCGCCTCGATGCCGCGGCCCTCGCCAGCGGTTCGATCCAGACCGGGCTGGTCGGCGCCACGGCGTTCGCCGCGATGGCCGCCGAACCGACCACGCGCGAGCTGGTCGTCGTGCTCAGCCGGCCGGTCAACACCGGGCTCGGCGCGGCGGCGGTGTGGTTCGTTGTCGCCGGGGTGGCCGTCCTGTTGCTCGGCGTCGTCGCCGCGTCGCTGCTCGGCAGGCGGTTCAGCCGCTCGATCACTGCCGCGGTCGGCACCGCGCAACGGATCGCCACCGGTGACCTCGCGGCTCGGGTCGATCCGGGCATGGTCCAGCGCGGGGACGAGCTCGGCCAGCTCGGCCAGTCGATCAACGCGATGGCAGTCGCCCTGCACGACGGGCGAGCCGCCGAACGGACCTTCCTGATGAACGTGTCGCACGACCTGCGCACGCCGCTGACGTCGATCCGCGGCTACGCGGACGCGATCGCCGACGGCACCGCCGAGCCGGCGGCCGCGGCGCAGGTGATCCGCCAGCAGTCGATGCGCCTCGAGCGCCTGGTCAACGACCTGCTCGATCTGGCCCGGCTGCGGGCGCGGACGTTCGGCCTGGACACGCGGCACGTCGATCTTGCCGCGGCGGCGCAGACCACGGTCGACGGCCTCGCCCAGCAGGCTGCGGCCCGCGGCGTGACGGTGTCGTTGCAGGGGCAGCGCACCGTCGTCGCCGCCGACCCGGACCGCCTCGCCCAGGTGACCTCGAACCTGCTCGAGAACGCGCTCGGCCACGCACGGACTCGGGTCTGGGTCGACATCGTCCCGTCCGGTGGGCACGCCGTGCTCACGGTCGAAGACGACGGGCCGGGCCTGGCGCCCGAGGACCGCTCGCGGGTCTTCGAGCGCCAGTACAGCGGTTCGGCGCCGATTCCCGGGCTGACCAGCGGCAACGGCCTGGGGCTGGCGATCTGTCAGGAACTGGTGGAGGCGATGCGCGGCCGGATCACCGTCGTCGCCGGTGGTCGGGCCGGCGGCTCGGCGTTCACCGTGGCGCTGCCGCTCGCCTGAGCGGCGGGCGGTGGCGTGCCGTCAGATCGCGCCGGCGGCGCGCAGGACGGTCTCGGCGGTGAACAGGTCCAGGTGGCCGCCGCCGGCGTTCTTGAAGATCGTGATCTCGTCCGCCGACGTCCGCCCGACGCGGCCGGCGACCAGGTCGTGCAGGTCGCCGAGGACGTCGGCCTCGCCGATCGCCCCGCTGGCGATCGACAGGTGGATCTCGGCGGTGTCCATCGCCGTGTCACGACGGTCGACGAACACCCGGCCGCGGGCCATCGCCTCGTCGTCGGTCTCGCGCATCGCCGGGGTGTACGCGCCGACCAGATCGAGGTGCGCACCGGGCCGCAGGTCGCCGCCGAACACCAGCGGCTCGTGCGAGCGGGTGCACGTGGAGATCACGTCGGACTGACGGACCGCAGCCGCGAGGTCGTCGACGGTGGTGGCGTCGAAGCCGTCAGCCACCAGGTCGGCGACCACCTCGTCGGCACGTGCCGTGGCCCGGTTCCACACCAGGACCCGCTCGATCGACGGCCGCGCCGCGGCGTGGGCGCGGACCAACGGCCGGGCCATCGCGCCGGCGCCGACGATCAACATCGTCCGGGCATCGGGGCGGCCGAGGAGACGGGCGCCGAGCGCGGAGTCTGCTGCCGTGCGCCACTGCGTCAGCTCGGTACCGTCGAGCACGGCCAACGGGCGGCCGTCGGCACCGTCGAACACGACGACGACGGCCTGCACCGCCGGCAGGTCGCCGCGGTATGGGTTCGACGGCGTGCTGGTCACCATCTTCGTGCCGGAGAAGCGCCCCGGATCCACGGCGTTACGCACGAAGTAGCTGTTCTCGCCGTTGGGGATCAGCGCATCCTCGACCTGGATCGGTGGACGGCGGTGTGCCGCCTCCAGCGCGTCGATCAGCGCAGGGAAGCTGAGGTTGGCGCGCACGGCGGCGGCGTCGAAGAACTGCATGGCGCTCCGTTTCTGGGTCAGATGATGTTCTTCTCGGCGCGTGATTCGCCGCGGGCGAAGCGCTCGGCGCCGAACGCACTGACGTCGACACACGGTGTGCGGCCGAGGACGAGGTCACGGATCACCTCGCCGACCGCAGGGCCGAGTTGGAAGCCGTGGCCGCTGAAGCCGGTGGCGTACAGGAACCGGCTCGGGCCGTCCAGCTCGCCGATCAGCGCGTTGTGGTCGGGCGTCGTCTCGTAGAACCCGTCCCAACCGCCGGCAACGCCGACGTCGAGGATCGCCGGTGCCCGCCGGGCGACGACCTCGGCGGTCTGCTCCAACCAGTCGGACCGGGTGGGTGCGTCGAAGCCCGCCTGCTGGTCGGGGTCGGCCATGCCGAACAGCAGGCCCTCACCCTCGGCGTGGAAGTAGAAGCCGGTCGAGAAGTCGATCGTCATCGGCACCTCCGCCGGGCGCGCCGGCATCGGTTCGGTGAACCAGATCGGCCGCGACACCGGCACCACGGGCAACGTCCGCCCGGCCATCTGGGCGATCCGGTCGGCCCATGCGCCGGCGGCGCAGACCACCGTGCCGGTGGCGATCGGGCCGTTCGCCGTGTGCACCCTGCGGATCCGGCCGGCGTCCACGTCGATGCCGGTGACCGGGCACCGCTGGACGACCCGCGCGCCAAGCTCGCGGGCGCCGGCGGCGTAACCATGCACGACCATCTCCGGGTTGACGTGTCCGTCCTTCGGGCAGTAGCTCGCCGCCAGCACGTCGTCGATCTCGATCAGCGGCGACAGCTCCTTGGCCTCGCGTGCGCTCAACATCCGGCTGGGCACGCCCATGCTGTTCTGCAGCGCGACGCTCGCTTCGAAGTCGGCCACGTGCCCGGCCTCGGTCAACAAGAACAGGTAGCCGACCTGCTTCAGCTCGATGTCGGCACCCGGCCGGCGGGGGAAGTCCTCGAACGCGGCGATCGACCGCTTGGCCAGCTCGACGTTGATCTCGTCGGAGAACTGCAGCCGCACACCGCCGGCCGACTTGGACGTGGACCCGCAGGCCAACTGATCGGCCTCGACCAGCACCACGTCGGTGCACCCGGCCTCGGCGAGGTGGAAGGCGGTGCTCGCGCCCATCACGCCCCCGCCGACGATCACGACCTCGGCGCTGCTCTTCCAGCTGTCACTCACGTGGCGGCACGCTACCGCGGCGGCTCGCGACGGACCCCGTCCGTCACCCGGCCGTGGGCCGGGCGTGAGCCGGCGCGGTCGACGGTGCCAGGCGCATCGTCGCGGTCACCGCGTGCCCGTGCATGTGGTCGACCGCGCCGAACGCCGCGGCATCGGCAGCGACCTGGCGGGCGGCGACCGGATCGGTGACCCGCTGCCAGGTCAGCGTCTTGAGGAACTTGGCGACGCTCAGCCCGCCCGTGTAGCGCGCCGCGCCTTGCGTCGGCAGGGTGTGGTTGGTGCCCGTGCAGCCCTTGTCGGAGAACGTCACCGTCGCGTGGCTGCCCAGGAACAACGACCCGTAGTTGTGCAGCCGGGCGGCGTACCAGTCGTCGTTGGCAGTGTGCACCTCGAGGTGCTCGCAGGCGATCCAATCGGTGATCTCCACGGCCTGCTCGGGCGACCCGGCGACGACGACCATGCCGACGTCCTGCCACGCACGGGCGGCGACCGCAGCCGTGTCCAGCAACGGGCACTGCCGCTCGACCTCGGCGATCACCCGGGTGGCCATCGACTCGCTGGTGCTCACCAGGTAGGCGGGGGAGTTCGGGCCGTGCTCGGCCTGGCCGAGCAGGTCGGCGGCGACCAGCGCGGGATCGGCCGTGTCGTCGCACAGCACGGCGACCTCGGACGGGCCGGCGAGCAGGTCGATGCCGACGCGGCCGAATAGCTGGCGTTTGGCCTCGGCGACGTATGCGTTGCCGGCGCCGCACAACATGTCGACCGGCCCCATGCCGTCCAACCCGAAGGCCATCGCCGCGAGCGCAGGGACGCCACCGACGCAGAACTGCTCGTCGGCACCGGCTCGCGCCGCGACCCACACCATCGCCGGTGTCGGGCCGCT